>DATIMB010000215.1:0-6345 GCA_035475875.1 Micrococcaceae bacterium | reverse complement strand
TGACGATATTGGCGCCCCGGCAGGTCCGACTTGGCCGGATGCCGGCCCCCGGCGGCAGCGTCGTCTTCAGCGCCTCCCGAAGCCCTTCAGACGGCGGCGCCGCGTCGGGTAGGCACACCTGGAAGTTCGGCGAGGGCAGGGCGGTGGCGCGGTTGAACGCGCCTGCGTTGGAGCTGTACCTCGGGCTGTGGGGACGGAGGCCGCTGGCCGCGCATGCCATCGTCCACGGTGACGCGACCGCCGTCGACCGCTTGCTGGCCGAACACCTGGTGCCCTGAGGCCGCTACCAGCGGCGCAGCCGGGACGCGACCGGGCATTCAAACGGGTCGCGCGCCGCTAGCCCCACCCGGTTCAGGTAACGGACCACCAGCACGTAGGAACGCATCAGCGAGGTCTGCGTGTAGCGGATGTTGTTCTGGCGGCAGTGCTCGAGGACCAGGCGCTGGGCCAGTCGCAGCTGCGGCCGGGCCATATCCGGAAACAGATGATGCTCAATCTGGAAGTTCAGTCCGCCCATCAGCATGTTAATGAACCAGCCGCCGCGCACATTACGGGAAGTGATCACCTGCCGGCTGAGGAAATCGACGTTCCTGCCCGGGCGGATGATCGCCATGCCCTTGTGATTGGGGGCAAAGGACGCGCCCATGTAAAAACCGAAGACGGCGAACTGGACGGCGATGAAGGCGCAGGCCATCACCGGTGGCAGGAGCCAGAACAAAGCCCCCGCATACAGGGCAAACCGCACCGACATCAGGGACAGTTCCAGCCGGCCCCAGCGGATCCTGGCCGGTCCCAGAAGGTATTGGTAGGACTTCAGGTGCAGGCTCAGCCCCTCCAGCAACAGCAGGGGAAAGAACAGGTACCCCTGCCTGCGGGTCAGCACCGCCTTGAACCCGTGGCGTTGGGCAGCCCGCTCGGGGGTGAACAGAATCGCGTCCAGCGCGATGTCCGGGTCCTTGCCCACCGTGTTGGGATTGACGTGGTGCCGTCCGTGCTTGTCGATCCACCAGGCATAGCTGATCCCTACCAGCGCGACTCCCATCACCCGCGCGCACCAGTCGTTGACGGGGCCCGAGGAGAAGATCTGGTGGTGGGAGGCCTCATGGGCCAGGAAGGCAAACTGGGTGAAGACGGCGCCCAGGACCACCGCGAACAGCAGCAGGTACCAGGAGGGCTGCAGCAGAGCCAGGCCGGCCCAACTGGCAACCAGCGCTGCGCACAGCGCCGCGAAAGTGAGGATATAGAAGGTGCGGCGGCGGTTCAGCAGACCCGCGCTGCGCACCTCGCGGAGCAGGGCAGCATAGCTGTTGGTGACACTATTGGCCGGGACCCGCCGGGTTACCGCGGCGGTGGACAGACGCTGCTTCGAATTCTCCATGCCTTCCCGTCCGCAAAGTTTCGGGGGATCTCTGGGGCTGCTTCGGGATCCATTCCAACCGTACGCCCGCATTTTCGGCCCCTGCAATAGGCCGCTGCCGCGGCGGTGCGTTCCGGATTGATTTTGCCGCCTGAGTGCGGATAAGTTTCTCAGGAGCGCCTCTTTCGACAGGCGCCTCCAGTCCGCCTACTGCTTTCAGGGAGTTCCACGTGAGTTTGCGACCTTTGACGGCGGAGGAAAGAACGGCGGCGCTGAAGAAAGCGGCCGCAGCGCGCAGCGCACGGGCCCTGGTCAAGAACAAACTGAAAACGGGGGACGCCACCGTGGCGGAAATCCTAAACTCCGGTGCCTCAGAGGAGGCGATCGGCCGGATGAAGGTCACCGAACTGCTTGAAGCCCTGCCGGGAATCGGAAAGGTCCGTGCCGCATTGATCATGAACCAACTGGGCATCGCAACAACCCGCCGGGTCCGTGGACTCGGAATCCACCAGCGCAAGGCCCTCGTCGAATTCCTGGGTCGTTCCTAGTGGCCGGAGCAGAACAGGCGCCAGCAGCGGTCCGGCCCGGCTCCGGCCTAACGGTGCTGGCAGGCCCCACCGCCGTCGGCAAGGGCACCGTCTCCACCTATATCCGCGATAATTACCCGCAGGTCTGGCTCTCTGTCTCCGCCACCACCCGGCCGGCCCGGCCCGGTGAGGTGGACGGCGTGCACTATTTCTTCAAGAGTCCGGAAGAGTTCGACCGCCTGGTGGCCCAGGGCGAGTTCCTCGAATGGGCGGTGGTACATGGGCAGAACCGCTACGGGACGTTGCGCAGCACCGTCAAGCAGGCCATTGCCGAGGGCCGATCGGTGCTGCTGGAAATTGATCTGCAGGGCGCACGGCAGGTGAAAGCAGCCGTTCCGGACGCACATTTTGTCTTTCTGGCCCCGCCGAGCTGGGAGGAAATGGTCCGCCGGCTGGTGGGCCGGGGCACGGAGACCCCCGAAGAACAGCAGCGCCGGCTGGAAACCGCTAAACTGGAACTTGCTGCCGAGCCGGAGTTCGACCACACCATCATTAATGATGACGTCCGACGGGCGGCAGACGAGCTCGTTTCATTAATGGGACTGACGCCGGATCCCCGCTGATCTGAGCCAGGTTCCGAACCGGATTTGGAGAATTTGTGTCGACCCAACTCGAAGGCATCATCAACCCGCCGATCGACGAGCTGCTTAAGGCAGCCGATTCGAAGTACGGCCTGGTCATCTTCGGTGCCAAGCGTGCACGGCAGATCAACGCGTACTACGCGCAGCTGCACGAGGGCCTGTTCGAATACGTCGGTCCGCTGGTGGACACCAGGCTGAACGAAAAGTCCCTGTCCATCGCGCTGCGCGAGATTAACGAGGGTCTGCTGGTTTCCACCCCGGCCGAGGCTGCAGAGTAGCCGGATCCACCGCCCGGACTACGGAGGTCTGTCAGTGAGGGTTGTCCTGGGTGTGGGCGGCGGCATCGCGGCCTACAAGGTGGCCTCCCTACTGCGCCTGTTCACCGAGGCCGGGCACAATGTCACGGTCATCCCCACCGAGGCCGCAACCCGGTTCGTGGGGGTGGCCACCTGGGAGGCGCTCTCCGGTAACCCGGTCTCCAACAGCGTGTTCGACGACGTCGAGAAGGTCAACCACGTCAGGCTTGGCCAGCAGGCCGACCTGATGGTGGTGGCCCCGGCGACGGCGGACCTGCTGGCCAAGGCGGCGGCGGGCCTGGCGGACGATCTGCTTACCAATACCCTGCTGATGGCCTCCGGCCCGGTGCTGTTTGCGCCCGCCATGCACACTGAAATGTGGCAGAACGGCGCCACCCAGGCCAACGTGGCGACCCTGCGCAGCCGCGGAATCACCGTCCTGGATCCCGCTTCCGGCCGCCTGACCGGCCCGGATTCCGGGCCCGGACGGCTTCCGGATCCGGAGGACATCTTCGCCGCGGCGTTGCGCCTCGCCCGCGAACCCGTGGTAGCCCAGGAACCGCTGGCCGGGCAGGAACCGCTGGCAGCCCAGGAACCGCTGGCCGGGCAGGAACCGCAGGCCGGGATCGATTCGCCGCAGCCGGCTGCGCCGTCGTCGGGCAGCCCCGCACCGGCTGAACCGGGCGGATTAGTACTTGCCGGCCGGACCGTGACCATCACCGCCGGCGGCACCCGCGAACCGCTGGACCCGGTCCGCTTTCTGGGCAACCGGTCATCGGGAAAACAGGGCGTAGCGCTGGCCGCCGCAGCCCTCGAAGCGGGCGCCAGGGTTCGGCTGATCTGCGCCCACATAGAGGTCCCCGCCCCGGATGGCGCGCAGCTGGTCACGGTGGAAACGGCGCTGCAGCTGCAGGCCGCCGTCGCCGAGGCCTTGGCTGACTCAGATGTGGTCATCATGGCCGCGGCAGTGGCTGATTTCCGGCCGGCGGAGGCTTCCGGCAGCAAGATCAAAAAGCGCGACGACGTGGCCGATCCGGTGATCACCCTGGTCCGTAACCCGGACATCCTGGCCGGGCTCGTGCAGGAGCGCAATGCGGCCGGCGGCGCCCAGCTGATCGTGGGCTTTGCGGCGGAAACAGGGGACGAGCGCGGCGGCGTGCTGGACTACGGCCGGGCCAAACTGGAGCGGAAGGGCTGCGACCTGCTGGTGGTCAACGAGGTCGGCAGCGACAAGGCCGGAGCGGAGAAGGTGTTCGGCCAGGACAGCAACCGCGTGGTCATCCTGGACCGGCGCGGGAACACCCCGGTGGATGTCTCGGGGTCGAAGATACAGGTGGCGCGCGCCGTCGTCGGCCTTGCGGCCCAAGCACTGCAGGATCCGTCGCGGCAGGAACAGGCGCTGCAGGATCAGGCGCTGAAGGAACAGGCGCTGAAGGACCCAGCGCTGAAGGATCCAGCGCTGAAGGATCATTCGTCGTTCGCGGCCCAGTAGCGCTTGCCGTCCAATAGTACGGATACCAGTAGAGTGGGAAAGTGACTGCACCCAATAGAGCCTTGCGCCTTTTTACGTCCGAATCGGTGACGGAAGGCCATCCGGACAAGATCTGCGACCAGATCAGCGACTCGATCCTCGATGCGCTGCTGGCCAAGGATCCGAACTCGCGTGTCGCGGTGGAAACCATGGCCACCACCGGGCTGGTCCACGTCGCCGGCGAGGTCACCACCGAGGCCTATGTGGAGATCCCGCAGATCGTCCGCGAAACCATCCTGGGCATCGGATACGATTCCTCCGCGAACGGTTTTGACGGTGCCCGCTGCGGCGTCTCGGTCTCCATCGGGCAGCAGTCCCCGGACATTTTCGAGGGCGTGTTCAACGCCCTGGAGGTACGCGACGGCAGCGCGCTGGACGACTACGACCGGCAGGGCGCGGGGGACCAGGGGATCATGTTCGGTTACGCGAGCAATGAGACCGCCTCCTACATGCCGACGCCCATCTACCTGGCGCACCGTCTGTCCGAGCGGCTCACCCAGGTCCGTAAGTCCGGTGAGCTGTCCTACCTGCGGCCCGACGGCAAGACTCAGGTGACGGTGGGTTACGACGGCGACCGGCCCGTTTCCGTGCAGACGGTGGTCATTTCCAGTCAGCATGCAGAGGATGCCTCGCTCGATCGGCTGCGGGAGGATCTGGCCAGGCTGGTGATTGATCCGGTGCTGGCGGTTTCCGAGCTGGATGTCTCCAGCGTCACCAACATCCTCAATCCGGCCGGCGCCTTTGTGGTGGGCGGCCCGGTAGGCGACGCGGGGCTGACCGGCCGGAAGATCATTGTCGATACCTATGGCGGAATGGCCCGGCACGGAGGCGGAGCCTTCTCCGGCAAGGATCCGTCGAAGGTGGACCGGTCCGCGGCCTACGCCATGCGCTGGGTGGCCAAGAACGTGGTGGCAGCAGGTCTGGCCAGCCGTGCCGAGATACAGATTGCCTACGCGATCGGCAAGGCCCGGCCGGTGGGAACGTACGTCGAGACGTTCGGCACCGAGACCGTGGATCCGGCGCGGATCAGCGATGCCATTGCTGAGATCTTTGATCTGCGGCCGCAGGCCATCATCAACGCCCTGCAGCTCAAGCGGCCCATTTACGCCAAGACCGCCGCGCACGGGCACTTTGGCCGCGACGATCCGGACTTCACTTGGGAGAATTTGGACCGTGTCGACGCGCTGAAGTCATTCTTCAACGCCTGAGGTCCAGTGCCCTGATTTAGCGGCTGTGGCTAGTGCTTCGGGCTTAGCGCCTGGGCCTTCACGCTTGGGCTCTGAAGCCTGAGCGTTGGTCCCTGTGACCTTTTCCCGAGAGGTCTAATCGCCGTGCCAGGCGGAAATGTCGGTGCCTGCTGATTCACTGAAGGCAGGTAAACAGGGGCACCGGGTTCACTGAAGGCAGGTAAACAGGGGCACCGGGAAGGGAAGGCAACAATGGCATCCGAGGGCGACGGCGGCGTGCAGCTGTCGCTGCTGGCCGGTTTCGTGGGCAAGGAACGCGCCCCCGATCCGTACAGCGGGGTGGAACTGGCGCCGCAACTGCCCGTGGCACAGGTCCTGATCGACTCGACGCTGCCGCATCTGGACAGGCTGTTCGACTACAGCGTACCCGCCGAGCTGGATGCATCGGCCGTCCCGGGGGTGCGCGTCCGGGTCCGGTTTGCCGGCCAGGAACTGAACGGATACATCACCGCGCGGGCCTCGGTGTCCGAAAGCGCCAGGCTCAAGCCGTTAGGGAAGGTGCTCAGCCCAGTGCCGGTACTTACACCGGAGATCCTGCGGCTGGCCCAGGCCGTTGCCGCCCGCTGGGCCGGCAGCGTCAGCGACGTGCTGCGCGTCGCTATTCCTCCGCGGGTAGCCAAGCTGGACAAGGAATACGCCGCCGGCGCTTTTGCGGGTGCGGCCACGGTGGAAGTAGCCGGCGTGGGAACAGCGGGAACGGCTGGTGCCGGAGCAGCGGAAGCGACTGGCCCCGGAGCAGCGGGAAC
>DATIMB010000214.1:0-2359 GCA_035475875.1 Micrococcaceae bacterium | reverse complement strand
CGCGTCGCGCACGTCCGCGCGCGGCGGAATGGCGGCCATCGTCAGGCCTGGAGCCACCGAGGTGGGCAGGTCCTTGAGTGAATGGACGGCAACATCGCAGCGGCCCGCGAGCAGCGAGTCGCGCAGCGCCGTGACGAAAACACCCGTGCCGCCCATCTGGGACAGCGGTCCGGTCAGCACGTCGCCGTCGGTGCGCACGTGCACCAGCTCGACGTCGAAGCCTCCCACCGCCGCCAGCCTGTCGGCAGTCTGCTGCGTCTGTGTCAGGGCCAGCTTGCTGGCCCGGGTGCCGACGCGCACATTGAGCAGGTTCACTCGGCGTCCGTTTCGGGGGTCTGGACAGGGCGGGCGGCCGCCAGCGTACCCACGGTGCTGCCCTCCTCGGCAATGACGGGCTTTTCACCCCTGAAGTTGGCGCAGCAGCCCGGTCGGCAGACGTCGTACCAGGGGCCCAGGGAGGTCATGGCCGGACGGTCGGCGATGTGTCGGTCAACCGTCCGCTCGCAGATCAGGTCCACCAGGCCGGCCACGAATTTCGGATGCGTCCCGGGGGTGGGAGCGCGGTGGAAGGCCAGTCCGAGCTTTTCGCACGTCTGGCTGGCCTCGGTGTCCAGATCCCAGACAACCTCCATGTGGTCGCTGACGAAGCCCAGCGGAACCACCACCACGCCCTTCACACCCTGCGCTGCGAGTTCTTCGAGGGCATCGTTGATATCCGGTTCCAGCCACGGCACATGCGGGGCACCGGAGCGCGACTGGTAGACCAGCGACCAGGGAATTTCGTCGCTCTCCTGCGCTCCGGCCTCTAGGATCCTGGCGATGACCGCGGTGGCGGTGGCCAGATGCTGGGCCACGTAGGCCGAACCTTCGGCGAACTCCCGCGGCTCCCCGCCGGAACGACCCGCAGCCTCGGCATCGCGCATCGGGATGGAATGGGTCGCGAAGAGCACGTGCACGGGTGCCTCCGGGGTCCCGGCAGCAGCCAGTTCCGCGCGCACCGAGGCGAGTCCCGCCGTCGTGCCCTCAATAAACGGTTCCACAAAGCCCGGGTGGTCAAAGTACTGGCGGACCTTGTCCACCGCCAGCTTCCCGTCCAGGCCTGTCTCGGTCAGCGCCATGCCGATGTCCTCACGGTACTGGCGGCAGCTGGAGTAGCAGGAGTAGGCGCTGGTGGTGACCATCAGCAGCCGGCGGTGGCCTGCGTCGTAGGCGCCCTGCAGCGTCTGCGGAATGTAGGGATCCCAGTTGCGGTTGCCCCACAGCACCGGAAGGTCGACGCCCCGGGCGGCCAACTCTGCCTCCAGGGCGGCCTTCAGCGCGCGGTTCTGCGCGTTAATGGGGCTGATCCCGCCAAAGGCACGGTAATGGTGGCTGACCGCTTCCAGCCGCTCGTCCGGAATGCCGCGCCCTCGGGTGACATTGCGCAGGAACGGAAGCACGTCGTCCTGGCCCTCCGGACCGCCGAAGGAGGCCAGCAGCACCCCGTCGTACTGCTTCGGCGCCATCCGGCCGGCTTCGGTCACCGGATTGCGCGCCGTGAGGGATGCCGCCGTCGCGTCCGCACTCACCGGAGCACCTCGGCGATTTCCGCGGTGCTGATCCGGCGGCCGGTGTAGAAGGGAATTTCCTCGCGCACGTGCATCCGGGCGTCGGTGGCGCGCAGGTGCCGCATCAGGTCCACCAGGTCCACCAGGTCGTCCGCTTCCAGCCCCAGGATCCACTCCCAGTCGCCCAGGGCAAAGGAGGAGACGGTGTTGGAGAGCACCTGCGGGAAGTCCCGGCCCAGCATGCCGTGGTGGCTGAGCATCCGGCCACGCTCCTCCGGCGGAAGGATGTACCACTCATAGGAGCGCACGAACGGGTACACGCAGACCCAGCCCTTGGGCTCGGCACCGCGCATGTAGGCGGGCGCATGGTTCTTGGCGAACTCGGCCTCGCGGTGCACGCCCATTGCGGACCAGGAGATCTCGGTGTTGGCAAACAGGTCACTGCGCCGGATGTCCCGCACTGCCTGCTGCAGGCCCTCGGCGCTGGGCCCGGTGAGCCACACCATGACGTCTGCGTCCGGCCGCATGGCGGAGACGTCGTAGGTGCCGCGCAAGGAGATGTCCTGCTCCGCCAGACCGGCGGCCAGCTCATCAAATGCGGCGGCCTGCTGACCACTGCCGGCGCCTGCCAGTCCGGTCCGTTTGAAGACCGTCCACAGGGTGAAGGGGGTTTCCACCGGGGCTGCGTCGTCGCCCGCCGCGGAGTTTTTAGTGACAGATTCGGCAAATGTGTGGCTCATGGTTACCAGTTTGCCCCCTGCCATGCCAAACCCGAAAACCGGAATGCTCTACAGGACGTAGAAGTTGGCAAC
>DATIMB010000213.1:0-7242 GCA_035475875.1 Micrococcaceae bacterium | reverse complement strand
GGGCGCAGCGAGCAGATCCCGCGGACAATCACGTCCACCTGCACGCCCGCCTGCGAGGCACGGTACAGCGAGTCGATGATCGCCTCGTCCACCATCGAGTTGACCTTGATCTGGACCTTGCCCGGCAGCCCGGCCTTCCGGTTCGCGATCTCGCGCTCAATCCGGTCGATCAGCCCGGAGCGGACCGAGCGCGGAGCCACCAGCAGCCGCTTGAAGGTGGACTTCGGAGCGTAGCCGGAGAGCTGGTTGAACAGCCGGGAGAGGTCCTCGCCCACCTGGTTGTCCGCGGTCAGCAGCCCCAGGTCCTCGTAGTAGCGGGCGGTGCGGGGGTGGTAGTTCCCGGTGCCGATGTGGCAGTAGCGGCGCAGCCCGTCCAGCTCCTGCCGGACCACCAGGGAGAGCTTGCAGTGCGTCTTGAGCCCGACGATTCCGTACACCACGTGCACGCCGGCCTGTTCCAGCTTGCGGGCCCAGGAGATGTTGGCCTGCTCGTCAAAGCGGGCCTTGATCTCCACCAGGGCCAGCACCTGCTTTCCGGCCTCGGCCGCGTCCACCAGCGCGTCGACAATCGGGGAGTCCCCGGAGGTGCGGTACAACGTCTGCTTGATGGCCTGCACCTTCGGGTCCGCGGCGGCCTGCTCCAGGAAGGCCTGCACCGAGGTGGAGAAGGAGTCGTACGGGTGGTGCAGCAGGATGTCGCGGCGGCGCATCGCGGCGAAAACATTGGCCGCCTTGGCGGTTTCCGATTCGTTCAGGAACCGGGAGGTGTGCGCCACGTGCCGCGGATAGCGCAGGTCGCTGCGGTCAATCCGGCCGATCACCGAAAGCCCGCGCAGGTCCAGCGGCGCCGGCAGCGCGTACACCTCCGACTCCTCCACCCCCAGCTCGCGCACCAGCAGCGAACGGATGTTGGGGTTGATGTCAGTGGTCACCTCCAGCCGCACCGGAGGGCCGAAGCGGCGGCGCAGCAGTTCCTTCTCCAGCGCCTGCAGCAGATTCTCGGCGTCGTCCTCCTCGACCTCCAGGTCCTCATTGCGGGTGACCCGGAAGGTGTGGTGTTCCAGCACCTCCATGCCCTGGAACAGCTGGTCCAGGTGCTCGGCGATGACCTCCTCCAGCGGGATGAACCGGGCCACCCGGCCGGGGACCGAGCCGGCGCGCGGGCCGTCCACGGAGATCAGCCGCGGAAGCTGGTCCGGGACCTTCAGCCGGGCAAACAGTTCCTTGTCGCTGACCGGGTTGCGCACCACCACGGCAAGGTTCAGGGACAGGCCGGAGATATAGGGGAAGGGATGCGCCGGATCCACGGCCAGCGGCGTCAGGATCGGAAAAACCTTCTCCGCGAACATCGCGCTCAGTTGCGCCTTGGCGGCCTCATCGAGTTCGCGCCAGTGCACGAGATGGATGTGCTCGTAGGCCAGCGCGGGCCGGATCTGGTCCGCGAAGACGTGTGCATGCCGGGCCTGCAGCTTGTGGGCCGCGTCGCTGATCTGGTCCAGCACCTCCAGCGGGCTCAGCCCGGCGGGGGAGGGGACAGCCAGACCCGTGGCGATGCGGCGCTTCAGGCCGGCAACCCGCACCATGAAGAATTCGTCCAGGTTGGAGGCGAAAATGGAGAGGAAATTGACCCGCTCCAGCAGTTGCAGCTCCGGGTCTTCCGCCAGCTCCAGCACCCTGGCGTTGAAGGCGAGCCAGCTCAGCTCGCGGTCCAGGAACCGGTCCGGCGAGATATCGCCCTCCGGTATCAGGTTTGGCGCGAATTCGGGAATGTCGATCCGATCCTGGGTGGCGCGGGCGGACTGGACTTCGGAGGACCCGAAGCGTTCGGTGCCCAATGCGGCGGCAACGCCGGCGGCTCCGGCGGTTTCCGGTTTCATTCTGGCTCCCTACAGATCGATGGTTCCGCTTCAACCCTACTGGTTTTTTCCGTTGCCCAGCAGGAGCGGGACCATGCCAGAGCCCGGGTTCCGGGCCCGTCAGGCCGGGCCGGCGGCGTACATCACGTCAACATCCCAGCGGGTGAAGCCCAGCTTGCGGTAGAGCGCGACTGCGGCCCTGTTGTCCGCGTCGACGTACAGCATGATCGCGTTCAGGCCCTGCGCCTGCAGGTGGCGGATACCGGCAATGGTCAGCGCCTTTCCCAGCCCGCGGCCCTGCGCCTGCGGTGTCACGCCGACGACGTACACCTCACCGATGGCGGGATGGTTGCCGGTGCGCGGATGGACCTTGGTCCAGTGGAAGCCCAGGATGCGTTCCCGTCCATCGGCGCCGGTTTCGGTGGCCAGCAGGAATCCTGCCGGGTCGAACCACGGCTCGGACATCCGGGCCTGCAGGTCAGAGCGCGTGGTACTGCCCTGTTCCGGATGGTGGGCAAAGGCGGCGGCATTGGCTTCCAGCCAGGCGGCCTCGTCCTGTCCTGGGACAAAGGCCCGCAAGGATACTCCCTGGGGAAGCTCGGGTCCGGCGGCCACGGGCTCCGACTCCAGCGGGCGGATCAGCCGCATCCGCCATAGCTCGCGGACCGCATGGAAACCGTACCGCGCGGCCAGGTCTGCGGCCGCCTCATGGTTGCCGTGCGACCAGGCCCTGATCCCGTCCAGGCCGCGCACGGTTTTGAGCTTGTCCACCAGCAGCGCCCCTACGCCCTGGTCCCGGTAGTTGGGGTGCACCACAATCTCCAGCACGCCCGTGCCGTCCTGCAGTACGACGACGGCCACGCCCGCCAGGTCCTCCGCGGTGGACGGGTCAGAGTTCTCCTCGGGGGCACGGGTGGCCAGGATCAGCAAGGAGTCCGGATCCACCTCCGCCGAGCGCAGCTCCACCAAGGTCTGCTCGGACAGCGGGGGATTTCCGTCGAACTCCGCGGCGGCAGCGGCCAGAGCCTGGATGTCGCGCAGGAGCCCGGGCTCCGGTGCCCCGCCGACGGTCTCGACGGGCCAGTTCTCGGTTTTGGTTGGGCTCATGACCAAAGCCTAGTTGGCCCCGGCGCCGGTGGCGAGGATCTCGGAGCCGCGGCCGATCTGCCTTGGTAGTGCGCATTGGATTGGGCCGATTTGGGTCCGGAGCCGGCCGCGGGTACAGTAAATAACTCAATCTGGCACGTAAGCCGCCAGGTCGAGGGGGATGCACCAGTGGGGTGCCCGCGATACGTTCGACCCGTATGTCCTCCACCGACAGGACTACCAACTATCCCGCGGTAAGTGCATGAATGCGGCGCTTTTGGTGCACTTAGCGCGGGACAGTTCGAGGAGGCGCAAGCCGCCAGGCGGTCAGGCGTCGGGATCAGGCGTCGGAGAGTTCGCCGTCCGGCATCCGCATAAGGGTGAGCCGGTAGCCCACGTTGCGGACGGTGCTGATCAGGTTTTCATGGTCGGAACCGAGCTTGGCCCGGAGCCGCCGTACATGCACATCCACCGTACGGGTTCCCCCGTAGTAGTCGTAACCCCACACCTCGCTGAGCAGCTGGGCGCGAGTGAAGACCCGGCCGGGGTGCTGCGCCAGGTACTTGAGCAGTTCAAATTCCTTATAGGTCAGGTTCAGCGCCTGGCCATTGACCCGTGCCGTGTAGCTGGACTCGTCGATCACCACTCCGGCGGCGCGGATTTCGCTGTTGACATCCTCATCCTGCGGACCGGTGCGGGCCAAGGCCAGCCGCAGCCTGGCTTCCACCTCCGCCGGGCCGGCCGAGTCCAGGACGATGTCGTCCGCTGCCCAGTGTGCGGAAATGGCGGCCATCCCGCCCTCGGTCAGGATCAGCACCAGCGGTGCGCCCAGGCCGGTGGCACGCAGCAACTGGGTCAGGGACCGGGCACCCACCAGGTCTTTGCGGGCATCGAGCATGACCACGTCGCACGGTTCGGCTTCGAGCAGCGCGGTGGGCTCCGCCGGAAGGATGTGGACCCGGTGGTTGAGCAACTCCAGGGCGGGCAGAATATCCACCGATGACCCGGAGCTGTTGGTGAGTAACAGGATGTGCGACATGTTTCCTCCAATGTGCTGTGCGCGCATCGTCGGGCGTCTCCCAGCTGCCGCCAGCGAAGCGCAACGGCAAGTGGTAATTCCTGATTCTACAGTTCGCAACGGCCGCCGCAGCCCTTTATTACCGCCCCGCACCACCGGTGGGCTCTCCGGCGGTCCCCTTTCAAAGCCGGGTAGGGCAGGATTGGGACTGTGAAATCGTGGACCATGGGCATAGCCGGGATCGTGGCACTGGCGGCCATCATCGCCGCCTCCTTTGGCGATCTGGGCATATCGCTGGCGGTGGCGATTGTGCTGTCCGCAGCCTTCGGCATCGGCTGGCCGCACTATCTGGGGATCCCGGCCAAAAAGACCCTGGCCACCGTGATAGCACTGGCGGGCATCGGCGCCGCGGTTTCGGCCGCACTGACACCCGCACCCGGATACCTGGTCTGGCCACCCGTTTTCCTGGCCCTGGGCATCGGCGCCGTCTTCGTGGTCCAGCTGGTCCGCGGCACGGGCCAGAGCCACCGGCTGGAGTCAACCCTGGGTGCCGGCGGCGGAGTGCTGCTGGCGGTGCTGGGCGCCGGATGGATCGGCGCCCAGAGGAACTTTGTGATCGCCGGCGGGGCCATGATGCTGATCACCGGGGCCAGCGCCGTCGTCGCCCTGCTCATCAGCCTGATCCGCTGGCCGGACCGGATCATCGCACCCGTCGCCGTCGTGCTGGCCGCGCTGGCCGGTCCCATGGCCGCCCTGCTGTTCTCGGACATCCACATCCTGCCTGCCGTCATTATCGGCGCGCTGGTGGGAGGGGTGCTGGTGAGCTTCCGCCGGCTGGCGAACCTGGCTGGTCCCCCGCGCAGCCTCCCCGGCGCCGTCGCCATGGGCATCGGCCCTGTCACCGCGCTGGGGTCGCTGGTGTACTTCCTGGACAAGCTGCTGATTACCTAGCCGCCCGGATCTTTCCGATAGGATGGCGACATGTCCGTACTTGGGTTGGAAATTCTTTTCATTTGTCTGCTGGTGATTGCAGGGTTGTCCATGGCATGGTTCGCCGGCCTAGTGGTCTGGCGCCTGTTCAAGGGACAAAAGTAGGCCCTGCCGCCTGTTCCGTTGATCACACGAGGAAGCTGAGGTGGCCTCATGCCGATCGAGATTCCCACAGATCTGACTCCCGAGCTGGTCCCGCTGTCGTGGCTGCTGGGACAATGGCGCGGCAGCGGCCGGCTCGGAACCGGGGAGTCGGATTCCGA
The DNA here is from genome assembly GCA_035475875.1 of Micrococcaceae bacterium. Classification (GTDB taxonomy): domain Bacteria; phylum Actinomycetota; class Actinomycetes; order Actinomycetales; family Micrococcaceae; genus Arthrobacter_M. The sequence goes on along the minus strand of DATIMB010000213.1, from coordinate 2,029 downwards.
GCACTTCGCCCAGCTCGTCAGCTTCACCACGAACGGGCAGCCGTACCTGCAGTACAGTGCGGAGAGCTGGCTGACCGACGAGGAAGGCACCACGCTGCGGCCGCTGTCCGTCGAGACCGGCTTCTGGGCGCTGGACCGCAAGCTCAATGATGCCGACGGCGGACCCGGTCTTATTCCTGCCGACATTGTCCCGGCGCTGACCACGGCCGAAGAAGTGGAGAAACTGCGCAATGCCGACGGCGGCTTCGACATCACCGCCACGATTGTGCATCCGGGCGGCATTTCAGAGCTCTACTACGGGCAGATCAAGGGCCCGCAGATCCAGCTGGCCACCGACGCGGTGATGCGCGGGGCCGGCTCCAAGGACTACTCCGCGGCCACCCGCATCTTTGGCCTGGTCAACGGCGACCTGTTCTGGCGCTGGGATGTCGCGGCACAGGGCAACGCCCTGGAGGCGCACGCTTCGGCGATCCTCAAGAAGGTCGCCTGAGCGTTGCACATCTTTAGCCGGAGGTTGTAAGGGACAGGCGTTCCGGCGGGTCCGGAATATCGCAGCGCGTGAAGGATGTTGAGCACAATATGAGCTATTCAAGTCCGCTGCTGGCACGCCAGGGCGCCGTCGAGGCCGGCGGGCAGGACGCCGGCGTTGCCGCCCATTACGGCGACCCGATACGCGAACAGCGGCTGCTGGCCGGCGCCAACGGCAAACCGGGAACCGCCGTCGTGGACCTTTCGCACCGCGGTGTGGTCACCGTGACCGGACCCGACCGGCTCAGCTGGCTCAACACGCTCTCCTCCCAGCAACTGACCAACCTGGCACCAGGGGTCGGCACCGAATTGCTGCTGCTGAGCATCCAGGGCCGGATCGACTTTGCAGCGCGGATGGTCGACGACGGCGCCGCCAGCTGGCTGATTGTCGAGGCGGCCGAGGCTGCCCCGCTGGCGCAGTGGCTGACAAGCATGAAGTTCATGCTCCGGGTCGAGGTGGCGGATGTTTCCCCCGACTGGGCGGTTGTGGGATCCACTGCCGCCGTGGAGGACTGGTCCCGCTACCTTCTCTGGCGTGATCCCTGGCCGCAGATCGGCCCCGGCGGTTACACCTATGCCGCGGTGGCCGAGGAGCTCCATCCCGGCAGGGAACGGACCTGGTTGGAGTACCTCATCCCTGCCGACGAACTGGTCGCCGCCGTGGGCAACCTTCCGCTGGCCGGGGTCTGGGCCGCGGAGGCGCTGCGGATCGCTGCCTGGCGGCCGCGGATGGGTGCGGAAACCGACGACAAGACGATTCCGCATGAACTGGATCTGCTGCGCACCGCGGTGCATCTGGCCAAGGGCTGCTACAAGGGCCAGGAAACGATTGCGCGCGTGCACAACCTGGGGCATCCGCCGCGGCGGCTGGTTTTCCTGCAGCTGGACGGTTCGCAGCACACCCTGCCCGCTCCCGGCAGCACCGTTCTGGCCGGCGAGCGGCAGGTGGGCAGGGTGACATCCGTGGCGCAGCACTACGAAATGGGCCCGATCGCCCTGGCGCTGATCAAGCGCACCGTGGATCCCGATGAGGTGCTGACCGTCGACGACGACGGCGAGAAATACACGGCCGGCCAGGAGGTCATTGTTGCCCCGGACGCTGGCCAGGTGGTCGGCCGGCAGACCGGATTCCTCCGCGCCCCGCGCTAGTCCTTCGCGGCCGCGAACGGTCACTATCTGCAGCCTTCAGGCGCTGAAGCCTACAGATAATGACCGCTCGCGGGAGCCGGGTGGAAACCGCGCGACTTGGGATGTATATTCTATGTGGAATAATCGTGAAGGAATAGTATTCCGGCAACAACCGCAGGACTCCAATGCTCCGCTCCACCCCCTTAACTGCACTGGGTGTAGCCTCCCTGGCGCTGCTGACCGAGCGGCCAATGCACCCCTACGAGATGTACCAGTTACTAATGGCACGCTCGGAGGACAGGCTGCTAAAGGTCCGCCCGGGGACGCTGTACCACGCCGTGGGACGGCTTGAGGAGCAGGGCCTTGTCAGGGT
>DATIMB010000212.1:0-3851 GCA_035475875.1 Micrococcaceae bacterium | reverse complement strand
GTAACTGTAGCCACAGTCTTCAATCCCTTCATCGGCAGGTACGTGCCGAACGATCCGTTGTGAATGGTGCGTGTTATTCAATTGGGCAATACAGTGACGCCCGCGGTGTGCGGTGCGTCACAAGCACAGTATCGCACACATTCCCTGTGCGGTGATGTTCGACGGCGGCATCGAGCGCCCCTGCGGGTGCGGCTTCTGGATCGACCGGGGCGGATTTCCGCTGCGGCGGTTGGGCCGGTAGGACTTTCGCGCCGGAACCGGCCGTTTTGGGCCGGATCCGCGCCAAAGTCCTACCGTTAGGCACGCCTCCTGCTGCTAGGCCGGGCTGCCAGGGTTCACGGCAGCGGAACGGGCGGCCAGGATCAGTTCCAGCAGCGCCGGCACGTCCTCCGGCGAACCGATCCGGAAGGCGGCCTCTGTTGGTCCTTGCCCCACCTTGACTCCGACGTCTGACGGGCCCAGGGCTGCGAAGCCGTGTTCGTCCGTGACGTCATCGCCGGCAAAGATGACCGCTGTCGCGCCGGAAACCTCCTGCAACTGGCGCAGGCCCTGTCCCTTGTCCGCGCGCACCACGGAAACTTCCAGCACCCGCTTGCCCTCGCTGACGTGGGCGCCGTCCAGCCCGTCCAGCTTCCGGTGCGCTTCCTCCACCGCGGCCGCAGCGACATCGTCCTCCGCCAGCCGGGTATGCAGCACCACCCCGGCGGGCTTTTTCTCCAGCACCGTGCCCGGGTACGCCGCGACAAGGTCCTGCACTATTCCGGTCACCTGGGCCAGCAGATGGGTGGCATGCTCGTCCAGCATCAGCGGGGGAGCGCCGTGGCCCAGCCAGACCTCCGCGCCGTGGCTGCCGATCATCAGGGTTCCGGCGGGCGGGCTGGCGACTGCCCGCAGGCTCGCCAGCGCGCGCCCGGAGATCAGCGCGGTTGTTGTCCGGGGGAGGCCGGCGACGGCAGCGAAGGCGGCTGCGGCGGCCGGCAGCGGCCTGGCATCCTCGGCCCGCGCCACAAGAGGGGAGAGCGTGCCGTCAAAGTCCATGGCCACCAGCAGGTGTTCGGTCCGGCAGGCGCGGCCGACGGCGGCTGCCAGGTCGGCGGGGACGCCGCTGTCGTCTGCGGGGCTGTCCGGCGACGCGGCGGGTGCCCCGGGAAGCTGGCCGCCGTCGTCGTGGGCGGAAACCGCAGGCGCCCCGGGAAGCTGGCCGCCGCCGTCGTGGTTAGCTGTCATCCCTGACGGCCTTCTCATCCAGCGCCGTCAGGAAGTCCTGCGACCAGCGCTCCACGTCGTGGTCCACGATCTGCCGGCGCATGGCCCGCATCCGGCGGCTGGCCTGTGCGGGACTCATGTTGACCGCATCCATAATGGTGGCCTTCAGCCCGTCGATGTCGTGCGGATTGACCAGCAAGGCCTGGCGCAGCTGGTCCGCGGCGCCGGTGAATTCGCTGAGCACCAGTGCGCCGGTGTTGTCCACCCGGGCCGCTATGTACTCCTTGGCCACCAGATTCATGCCGTCGCGCAGGGCCGTCACCAGCATCACGTCGGCGGCCAGGTAGAGCGCCACCATCTCCTCCACCGGATAGTTATGGTGCAGATACCGCACCGCGGTGCTTTGGATGGTGTCGAAGGTGCCGTTGATCCGGCCCACCATGCCCTCGACGTCCTCGCGCAGCAGCCGGTAGCTTTCCACGCGCTCGCGGCTGGGGCTGGCCACCTGGATCAGGGCCGCCTCCTCCATGGCCAGCTTGCCGTCCATCAGCAGCTCGCCGTACGCCTTCAGCCGGTGGGTGATGCCCTTGGTGTAGTCCAACCTGTCCACCCCCAGCAGGATGGTCTTCGGGTTGCCCATGTCCCGGCGGATCTGCTTGGCGCGTTCAATCACGTCCGGCCGCCGCGCCAGCTCCTGCAGCCGGTCGACGTCGATGGAGATGGGGAACGCCTCGGCGCGGGCAATGTGGCTGATCTCGCCGTTCGGGCCGCGCACATGGACCTGCTTCTGCTTCACGCTGGCACCCAGGAATCGGCGCGCCGACCGCAGGAAGTTTGCCGCGTCGTTGGGCCGCTGGAAGCCGATCAGGTCCGCGCCCAGCAGCCCGTCGATGATCGAGCGGCGCCACGGCAGCTGGGCGAAGATCTCCGGCGGCGGAAAGGGAATGTGGTTGAAGAACCCGATGCGAAGGTCCGGCCGGCTCTGCCGCAGGTACCGCGGCACCAGCTGCAGCTGATAGTCCTGTACCCATACGGTGGCACCTTGGGCGGCGGAATTGGCCGCCGCCTCCGCGAATCGCTGGTTGATGCTGCGGTAGGCGTCCCACCAGGCGCGGTGGAATTCCGGCGGCGCAATCACGTCGTGGTAGAGCGGCCAGAGGGTGGCGTTGGAGAAGCCTTCGTAGTACAGCTCCACCTCTGAGTTGCTCAGCGCCACCGGGATCAGGCGCATGTTGTCGTGGCTGAACGCCTCGATTTCCTCGTCCGGCGCCCCCGGCCAGCCCACCCAGGCACCGTCCGTCTTCTCCATCACCGGCGCCAGCGCCGTCACCAGGCCTCCCGGCGAACGCCGCCAGCCGTCGTCGCCCTCCCCCGCCTGAGGCACCCGGTCCACCGGCAGGCGGTTGGAGACCACAATGAAGTCATAGTCCCCGCGCTGATCCTGCGGCTCCTGCGCAGGCCGGGGCTGCTCCGGTTCGGAGGGGGTCTGAGGGGCTGGGGACTGAGGCAACGTTGCTCCCGCGATCGGCTGTGTCTTATCCGCCAGCTTATATTGCAGGGAATCTTCCCGCAGGCCCGTCCGTTGGCCCTTGCGGAACGGCAGGCACAGGTTTCTCCCCTAAAATGGGGGAGTTGCCGCCACGTGCCAGCCGGCAAACGCTGGCACGCGCCCACTGACATGAGGAACTATGAGCCCCCAGAATGAGCCACGGCTGACCAAGGCCGAGAAAACCGCAAAAGCGCGCGAGCAAGCCCGACTGATCCGTGAGGCGCAGGCCAAAAAGGAGAAGCGCCGGGGCCTGCTGATCCGTGGCGGGGTTCTGGTGGCCGCCGTCGCGATTGTGGTGATTGTGGCCCTGTTCATCATCCAGGCGCAGACCAACAACGCGCCCATCGCCTCCAGCGGGCCTGTTCCGGCCAACGCCAACGCCAACGGCGGCGTCGTGCTGGGCAAGAACAACGCCGTCGTCCCCCCGGCCCAGTCCGGCGGCACCGTCGATCTGGCCAGCGTTCCCACCTCCTCGCCGGCGCCCACCGCCTCCGGTGCCGCCGTCGTCCCGCCGGGTATCGCCGCCAGCCCCGCCGGCAAGCCCGTCCAGATTGTCGCCTACGTCGACTTCATCTGCCCCATCTGCAACAACTTCGAAAAGCAGTACGGCGCCGATCTGCAGAGCTGGCGCGACAGCGGAAAGGCCACCGTGGAGTACCGGCCGATGGGCTTCCTGGACCAGTCATCCACCACCAACTACTCCTCCCGCGCAGCTAACGCCGCTGCCTGCGTCGCGAACGAGTCGCCGGAGAAGTACAACGCCTTCTTCCAGAAGCTCTACGCCGACCAGCCCGCGGAAAACAGCGCAGGCCTGTCCAACGCCGACCTGAAGAAGATGGCCACCGACGTCGGCGCCAAGGACATCAGCTCCTGCGTGGACGCCGGCACCTACCGGCCGTACGTGAAGGTCATCACCGCCGAGGCGCTCGCCTACGGGATCAACGGCACGCCGAGCGTGTTTGTGGACGGGCAGAAGTGGGACGGCAGCGGTGACTTCAAGGCCTTCGCACAGGGGATCATCGACGCGAAGAAGTAGCTTTTTTGGGTTTGTCCAGGGGCGTCCGCGTTATCCGTATTTCGGGTTGCGGGCGTCCCT
>DATIMB010000211.1:0-1951 GCA_035475875.1 Micrococcaceae bacterium | reverse complement strand
CCCGCCCTGAGCCAGAAGGATGAGGACGACCTGCGCTGGGCCCTGAAGCGCGGCGTGGACCTGATTGCCCTCTCCTTTGTCCGGGACGCCGCCGACATCAGCCGCGTGCACCAGATCATGGACGAGGAAGGCCGGCGCGTTCCGGTGATCGCCAAGATCGAAAAGCCGCAGGCCGTGGAGCACCTGCACGAGATCATCGACGCCTTCGACGCCATCATGGTGGCCCGCGGCGACCTGGGCGTGGAACTGCCGCTGGAGGACGTCCCGATCGTGCAGAAGCGCGCCGTGGAACTGGCCCGCCGCTGGGCCAAGCCCGTCATCGTCGCCACCCAGGTGCTCGAATCCATGATCGACAACCCGCGGCCCACCCGCGCCGAGGCCTCCGACTGCGCGAACGCCGTGCTGGACGGCGCCGACGCGGTCATGCTTTCCGGGGAAACCAGCGTGGGCAAATACCCGATCGAAACCGTCAAGACCATGGCCCGGATCATCGAATCCACCGAAGAGCACGGCCTGGAGCGCGTTCCCCCGCTGGGCACCCAGCCCCGGACCCGCGGCGGCGCCATCACCCGTGCCGCCGTCCAGATTGCCGACCAGCTGGACGCGAAGTACATCTGCACCTTCACTCAGTCCGGCGACTCCGCCCGGCGGCTGTCCCGGCTGCGCCCGCTCAAGCCCGTCTTCGCCTTCACCCCGGTGGAGCAGGTACGTAACCAGCTGGCGCTGACCTGGGGCATCCAGCCGGTGCTGGTGGACATGGTCAACCACACCGACGCGATGACCGCCCAGGTGGACCGCAGCCTGCTGGAACGCGGCCTGGTCAAGAACGACGACCTGGTCATCATCGCCGCCGGATCCCCTCCCGGACAGGTCGGCTCCACCAACCTGCTCAAGGCGCACAAGGTGGGCGACCAGGCGGACACCGGCGGCACCGCCGGCAACGGGAAGGTCAAGGAGAAGGTCGGTCCCTGGCCGGAAGCCTGATCCGCCCGACGCCTGCCGCAATAGTGAGCCGGTAACGTAAGGGAGCCCCGCCGTCTGGCGGGGCTCCCTTACGTTGTTGTCGCGCTGTGTCGGTGGCGTCAGCGGAAGCCGGCGACGACGACGGCCGTTGCGGGACGCCGTCGTCGGCCTCAGTTCACCTGGTTGATGATGGTTTCCGCCACCTCGCGCATGCTCAGCCGGCGGTCCATCGACGTCTTCTGGATCCACCGGAACGCCTCCGGCTCCGTCAGGCCCATCTTGGTGGTCAGCAGGCTCTTGGCCCGCTCCACCAGCTTGCGCGTGGCGAACTGCTCCTGCAGATCATCCACCTCCGCCTCCAGCGCCTTGATCTCATCATGGCGGGAGAGCGCAATCTCGATGGCCGGCACCAGATCCGCCGGGCTGAACGGCTTCACCACGTATGCCATCGCCCCCGCGTCGCGCGCCCGCTCCACCAGCTCCCGCTGGCTGAACGCCGTCAGCAGCACCACCGGCGCGATCCGCGCCTTCACGATCTTCTCCGCCGCCGAAATCCCGTCCATCACCGGCATCTTCACATCCATCAGCACCAGGTCCGGCTTCAGCTCCTCCGCCAGCTGCACCGCCTTCTCCCCGTTGTCCGCCTCGCCGACGACGTCGTACCCCTCGCCGCGGAGGATCTCGATGATGTCCAGCCGGATCAGCGTCTCATCCTCGGCCACCACCACGCGGCGGGCCGGGGACGACGCGGCTGTACTGGCATTGGTAGGTTCCGTCTTTTCTGACACATTGGCTCCTTGAAACTGCTGTTGCGGTAGGTCTGGCGTCTAACCGGGCTGCCCTGTCCGTGGTGCCGGTTCCAAGAAATAGCCTATCGGCATGTAGAGTAGTTTCGCGCTCATGTTCGGGAATGCGACCGGAATCATAGAGCGCGCTGGGTAGGCCCGAGTGGCGGAATTGGCAGACGCGCTGCACTCAAAATGCAGTT
>DATIMB010000210.1:0-3531 GCA_035475875.1 Micrococcaceae bacterium | reverse complement strand
GCGCCCCGGAAGGCGCCGTTTTTGTTGCAGGTGCGGTCCCACTGGCGGCTCGGCTCGCTGGGCGGAGCGGTATCTCTGCTGGCATATTCGATGGTGCTGTGGGCCCAGAACCAGGCACCGCTGGCGCTGGTGTCCGCGCTGCGCGAGACAAGCGTCCTGCTGGCAGGCGTCATCGGAGCCATCTTCTTTGCCGAGCGCTTCAGCCCGCTGCGGATGGTGCTGACCATCGCCGCGGTGGGCGGCATCGTCGCCCTGCAGCTCGGCTAGCCGCCGTCGTCGGACCTGTTGGACAGGATCCTTGGACAGGATCCTTGGACAGGATCCGCTCAGCCGGCCAGTTCCGCCATCGCCTGCTCCAGTGCCCTGCACGCCAGCGCCACGGAAACCCGCTTGAGGTTCTCCGGCCGGGCCAGGATATCGATCCGGCGCCGGCTGCTGACCCCGCGCAACGGGCGCAGCACGATGCCGGGATTCAGCACGGGTCTGGCGGTGTAACGCGGCAGCAGGCCAATCACGCTGCCGGTGGAGACCAGCCCGGCCACCGTCGAGTAGTCGTTGATCCGGTGCACCACCTGCACGGGCCTGCTGGCCACGGCGCCGACGGCGGAGAGCACATCCGCAGGCGAATAGCCGGAGCGGCTGGTGACCCAGGCTGCATCGATGACGTCGTGCGGGGTGAGGGCCGCGCGGGCAGCCAGCGGATGGTTGACGGACATCGCCACGTCCAGCGGCTCGTGGGCCAGCGGCAGGACACTCACCTTCCCCTCCGGCCAGGGTGGACTGTGGTCCAGCCGGTGCGCCAGCACCAGATCGTAGCGGGCGGTCAGGCCGGGAAACTCCTGCTGGGCCACGTCCTCGTCGAAGAGCCGCACATCGGGGGCGTCGGGTCCGGCCAGGATCCGAAGCAGCGGCGCAAACAGCGCCTGCCCTGCGCTGTGGAAGCCGCTGACCGTCACCGTGCCGGTCCGGCTGTCCCGGTAGGCCCCGATGGCATCGCGCGCATCGGCCATCGCGCTGACCACGGTGGCCGCCGCGTCGGCCAGCAGCTGTCCCGCATCGGTCAGGACCAGGCTGCGGCCCTCCTTGCGGGTCAGTGCGGTGTCCACGCTTTTCTGCAGCTGCGCCAACTGCTGGGAGACGGCGGAAGGCGTCACCTGCAGGGTCTCCGCGACCGCCTTAACGCTGCCCAGCTCACCGAGTTCGCGCAGCATCTGAAGCTGATGTATCTCCACCTCTCCAGCCTAAAGCATTAGCAGAACTAAAACGTCAGTTGAGCAAAACGAGGTTGTGCTAATGCGTCCGGCCGGATTGAATGAAGGCAGGATTGAATGAACCCAGTAGTCCACTCCGATGCAAGGGGCAGAATGAGAGCACTGTACAAGCCAGGTCCGCAGGCCGGCTTTGAACTGGTCGAACGGCCAGAGCCGGAAGCCGGGCCGGCGGACGTGAAAATCCGCGTGCTGACCACGGGCATCTGCGGGACCGACCTGCACATCCAGTCCTGGGACGCTTGGGCAGCGGCCAATATCAACGCCCCGCTGATCGCCGGGCACGAATTCTACGGCGAGGTGGTGGAGGTCGGCGAGGACGTTCGCGATGTCACGGTGGGGGACCGCGTCTCGGGCGAGGGGCACGTCGTGTGCGGCATCTGCCGCAACTGCCGGGCCGGACGTCGGCAGATGTGCATCAACACCGTCTCGGTGGGCGTGCAGCGCGACGGCGCGTTCGCCGAATACGTGGTTCTTCCGGAGACCAATGTCTGGGTGCACCATGACGAATCCGTCACGCCGGAACTGGGCGCCATCTTTGACCCCTTCGGCAATGCCGTGCACACCACGCTGAGCTTTCCGCTGGTCGGCGAGGACGTGCTTATCACCGGAGCCGGACCCATCGGGCTGATGGCCATCGCCGTCGCCCGCCACGCCGGGGCCCGCAAGATCGCCATCACCGACGTGGCGGCGCCGCGGCTGGAACTGGCCCGCAGCATGGGCGTGGACCTGGCCATCGATGTCTCCACCACCCGGGTCAGGGACGCCCAGCGCGAACTGGGCATGCGCGAGGGTTTCGACATCGGCCTGGAAATGTCCGGCCATCCCGGTGCACTGCCGGAGATGATCGACAACATGAACCACGGCGGACGGATCGCCATGCTCGGCCTGCCCAGCCAGCCCATCGACATCAACTGGGGCAAGGTCGTCACGCACATGCTCACCCTAAAGGGCATCTACGGCCGGGAAATGTTCGAGACCTGGTATGCGATGAGTGCCATGCTCTCCTCCAATCCGGTCCTGCACCGGAACATTTCCGCCGTCGTGACGGACACGCTGCCTGCGGCGGAATGGGAAATGGCCTTCGCGGCCGCCCGCTCCGGCGTCGGCGGCAAGGTTGTGCTGGACTGGACCAACTGATTCCTAAGGAGAGAACATGTACGCCTCGATGAAAGGCCAGCTGGCCACCGAACTGGAGGAGATCCGCCAGGCCGGTCTGTTTAAAGCCGAACGCCGGATTTCCTCCCCGCAGTCCAGCCATATCCAAGCCGGCCCGCTGGACGGGCAGGGCGCCCCCGTCCTGAACTTCTGCGCCAACAACTACCTGGGGCTGGCCGACCATCCGCAGATGATCGCCGCCGCCAAGGAGGCCATGGATGAACGCGGGTTCGGGATGGCCTCGGTGCGTTTCATCTGCGGTACCCAGGACCTGCATCTGGAACTAGAGCAACGGGTCTCGCGCTTCCTCGGCACGGAGGACACCATCCTGTTCTCCTCCTGCTTCGATGCCAACGGTGGCGTTTTCGAGTCCCTCTTCGGCGCCGAGGACGCGGTCATCTCCGATGCGCTTAACCACGCCTCGATCATCGACGGCATCCGGCTGTGCAAGGCGCAGCGGCTGCGCTATGCCAACCGGGACATGGCCGACCTGGAGGCGAGGCTGCAGGAGGCCTCCGGCGCCCGGCGCCGCATCATCGTCACCGACGGTGTTTTCTCGATGGACGGCTACCTCGCCCCGCTCGCGGAAATCTGCGAGCTGGCCGAACGCTACGATGCCCTGGTGATGGTCGATGACTCGCATGCCGTCGGCTTCATGGGTGCCACCGGCGCCGGGACTCCGGAGCACGCCGGCGTCGCGGACCGTGTCGATATCTACACCGGAACCTTCGGCAAGGCCCTCGGCGGGGCCTCCGGCGGCTATGTGTCCGGCAGGCGGGAGATCGTCGCGATGCTGCGGCAGCGGGCCCGTCCGTACCTGTTTTCCAATTCCCTGGCTCCGGCCATCGTGGCCGCCACGCTCAAGGCACTGGATCTGGTGGAGGGTTCCGCGGACCTGCGCGCCCGGCTTTTCGCCAACGCGGCGCTGTTCCGCAGCCGAATGGTGCAGGAGGGCTTTGACCTGCTGGAGGGCGAGCATGCGATTGTCCCGGTGATGTTCGGCGATGCCCTGCTGGCAGCCCGGATCGCGGACGGTATGCTGGCGCACGGCGTCTACGTCACCGCCTTCAGCTACCCGGTGGTGCCCAAGGGTGCGGCCCGCATC
>DATIMB010000209.1:0-25722 GCA_035475875.1 Micrococcaceae bacterium | reverse complement strand
TCCGCGGTGATCAGGATGTCGTCCTCGATCCGCACGCCGATGCCGCGGTACTCCGCCGGGATGGCCAGGTCCTCGTTCTTGAAGTACAGCCCGGGCTCGATGGTGAAGACCATGCCGGGGGTGATGACACCGTCCAGGTACAGCTCCCGCTTGGCCTGCGCGCAGTCGTGCACGTCCAGGCCCAGGTGGTGGCTGGTGCCGTGCGGCATCCAGCGCCGGTGCTGTTGGCCCTCCGGGGAGAGCGCCTCCGCGGCCGGTACGGGCAGCAGTCCCCATTCCTCCAGCCGCGCCGCCAACACCTCCATCGCTGCGGCGTGCACGTCTCGGAACTTGCGGCCGGGAACGGCGACGGCGAACGCGGCATCCGCGGCGTCCAGCACAGCCTGATAGACCCGGCGCTGCACCTCGGTGTACTTGCCGTTGACCGGTACAGTGCGGGTGATGTCCGCAGTGTAGAGCGAATCCGCCTCCACGCCGGCGTCCACCAGGATCAGGTCGCCGGGCGTGACCTCGCCGGTGTTGCGCGTCCAGTGCAGGATGGTGGCATTGTTCCCGGAGGCGGCGATGGTGTCGTAGCCCAGCTCATTGCCGTCCTCGCGGGCGCGGGCAAAGAAGACGCCCTCCACCACGCGCTCGCCGCGCTCATGGCTGATGGCGCGCGGCAGGGCCCTGATGATCTCCCGGAACCCCTCCACCGTGGCCTGCACCGCGGTTTCCATCTGCTCAATTTCCCACTCGTCCTTGAGCAGGCGCAGCTCGGACAGCGCCTCGGCCAGCTTGGCGTCCAGCGCGTCCAGCAGGCTGAGGTCGGCCTCTTCCGGGTTCTGCGCGGTGTTGTACCGGACCGTGTCCACCAGCGCGTCGATGAGTTCGTCCACCTTGCGGACCAGCCGGACGGAGATGCCGCCGATTGAGGGGTCGCCGACGTTCTTGGTGATGGCCAGTTCCAGCTCGTCGATGTGGGCGGTGGTGATGCCCAGCCGGGACTTGAACTCGGCCAGCGTGGGCCGGGGGCCGATCCAGAATTCGCCGGTGCGGGGGTTGGCATAGAACTGTTCGGTGTCCCTGCCTGCCAGCGGGCGGAAGTACAGTGTGGCGTGGTGGTGGCCGCCGTCGTCGCCCTGCCCTTCGTCGGTCGGTTCCAGGATCAGCACGGCGTCAGGTTCATGGTCCACGCCCAGGCCGGTCAGGTGTGCAAAGCCGGAATGCGGCCGGAAGCGGTAATCCGTGTCATTGGAGCGGACCTTCAGCGGGCCGGCCGGTATCACCAGGCGCTCGCCTTTGAACAGCTCGGAAATGGCACGACGGCGGCGCGCGGCAAAGTCGGCCACCTCGTCGCGGGCGGGGAGGTCCTGGGTTGCCGGTGCCCAGCCGCTGGCCATGAATTTGCGGAACGCCTCCGATTCCGGCCGCTGCGACCGGTTGTTTACCCGGTCCTCCAGTGGTTGCTCGGAGGCGGCATTTTCGACGGTAGCCTCGGGGGTGACCGGAGTGGCTGGAGGCTCTGTGCTTGCTGGTGTCTGCTCTGACTCATTCACCCGTCCAGTCTCTCACCGGCGGCCGACGTTATGCCACAGGCCCGACGTAGGCTAGGGGAGTGAGGATCGATCTGCACGCGCACTCCAACATCTCAGACGGAACGCAGCCCCCGGAGGTGCTGATGGCCGTGGCGAAGAACGCCGGGCTGGACGTGATTGCTTTGACCGACCACGATTCCACCGGGGGCTGGCCGGAAGCATCCGAGGCCGCCCGTGCCCTGGGGATCGCCCTGGTGCCGGGCATGGAGGTTTCCTGCCGGACCTCGGAAGGCATCACCGTGCACCTGCTCTCCTACCTGCATGACCCGTTCAATCCGGAACTGCTGGATGAGATCACCAAGTCCAAGGACGCCAGGCTCAGCCGGGCGGAGCGGATGGTGGAACGGCTGGCCGAGGACTATCCGCTGAACTGGGACGACGTCACCCAGCACGTGGCCCCGGGCGCCACCGTCGGCCGGCCCCACATTGCGGATGCGCTGGTCGCCGCAGGTGTGGTCGCGGACCGGTCAGAGGCCTTCTCCGGCATCCTGACCTCGCATTCGCGCTACTTTGTCACGCATTACGCCCCGGACCCGGTGCTGGCCGTACAGCTGGTGCGCGCCGCCGGCGGAGTACCCGTCTTCGCCCATCCGGTGGCGTCCTCGCGGGGCCGCATCGTGGGCGAGCAGACTTACCGGGACATGATCGACGCCGGGCTGCTGGGCCTGGAGGTTGACCATCGGGACAATTCGGCCGAAGGCCAGATCTGGCTGCGCAAACTGGCGGCCGAAAAGGGCCTGCTGGTGACAGGCTCCTCCGACTTCCACGGTGCCGGTAAACCGAACCTGCTCGGGGAGAACCTCACCTCGCCCGCGGTGCTCGCCCGGATCGAGGAACTGGGCACCGGCACCGCCGTCGTCCGTCCCTGAACTGCCGGCACCGCAGCTAGCGCATTCAGGATCTGCCCCGCAGATAACGCAGCAAAACGGTCGTTTTGCTGCGTTATCTGCTGGGCAGTTGAAAGGCGAAGCCGCACTCAGTGCGTTATGACCTCGGCGGCCAAACCAAGCCGCTTGGCCATGATTTCGATCGCCGCCGGGTTCTGGTCCACGCAGACGAACTGCCGGCCCAGACCGTGCGCCACCGCGCCGAAGGTTCCGGAGCCGGCAAAGAAGTCCAGCAGCCAATCGCCGGGCCGGGAGGAGGCGGCGACTACCCGGCGCAGCAGGCCCTCGGGCTTCTGCGTCGGGTAGCCGGTCTTTTCCTTGCCGGTCGGGGAGACGATGGTGTGCCACCACACGTCGGTGGGCAGCTTGCCGAGGGCGCGCTTTTCCGGCGTCACCAGCCCCGGTGCCATGTAGGGTTCACGGTCCACCTCGGCATTGTTGAAGTGGTACTTATCCGGGTTCTTCACGTAGACCAGGATGTTGTCATGCTTGGCCGGCCAGCGGCTTTTGGCCCGCGCCCCGTAGTCGTAGGCCCAGATGATCTCGTTCAGGAAACATTCGCGGCCAAAGATCGCATCCAGCATGACCTTGGCGTAGTGCACCTCTCGGTAGTCCAGATGCAGGTACAGCGTTCCGTCCTCGGCCAGCAGCCGCCAGGCCTGCAGCAGCCGCGGTTCCAGGAAGGACCAGTAGTCGCTGAAGGCGTCGTCGTAGCTGTGCAGCGCACCCTTGATGGTGTCGTAGCTGTTCCCGCCGAAGCCGATCCGGTCCCCGCCCGCGGCATTGCGGACCATCGAGGTCTGCTGCCGGCGCTGCACCCGGCCGGTATTAAAGGGCGGGTCGATGTAGATCAGGGTGAAGGCGCCATCCGGAAGGGTAGGCAGGTACGCGGCGTTGTCCGCGTGCACCACCAGGTTTCCACCGCCGGACGGCGGCCACACTTGCGCACCCATGTTCTGCGGAACCCCGGCTGCCCGGCGCTACTCGGCGCCGGAGGCGTCCGGCTTGGCCACGACCTCACCGTTGCGGCGGCGGGTCCGGCTGCGGTTGCGGCGCGGACGCGCGGCCCTGGCCGATTCGTCCGCCTCGGTTCCGTTTGCGGAGGGTCCGTTGCCGACGACGGCGCTTTCGGCACCTTCGCCGGTGGAGCTACGACGGCGGCTGCGGCTGCGTCCGCCTTCCCGTCCGGCCTCGCGGCCGTCGTCCGAACGGCCGTCGTCGGAACGGCCAGCCCCGGAACGGCCGGCCCCGCCACGCGCCCCGGCGGAACGTCCGCCGTCGCGCCCGCCCCGGGAGCCGCCGTCGTGCCCACCGGCACGGTCACCGGAGCGCTGGCCGGAATGGCGCTTACCCGTCTCACCCAGGTCCTCGAGTACCTCGGCATCGATGCCCGCGTGCGTGCGCTTGTTGCGCGGCAGCCGGCCCTTGGTGCCCTCGGGGATATCCAGGTCGGTGTACAGGTGCGGGGAGGAGGAGTAGGTCTCCACCGGCTCCGGGACGCTGAGCCCCAGGGCCTTGTTGATCAGGCCCCAGCGCGGCATGTCGTCCCAGTCCACGAAGGTCACCGCGGTGCCCTTGTTGCCGGCCCGGCCGGTGCGGCCCACCCGGTGCAGGTAGATCTTTTCGTCCTCGACGCACTGGTAGTTGATCACGTGCGTGACGTCGTCCACGTCGATGCCGCGGGCGGCGACATCGGTGGCCACCAGCACGTCGACCTTATTGTTGCGGAACGCGCGCAGTGCCTGCTCGCGGGCGCCCTGGCCCAGGTCGCCGTGGATGGCGGCCGCGGCGAACCCGCGGTCCACCAGTTCCTCGGCCACCTTGGCGGCGGTGCGCTTGGTTTTGGTGAAGATGATGGTCCGGCCGCGGCCGCGGGCCTGCAGGATGCGGGCCACCACTTCGATCTTGTCCATGCTGTGCGCACGGTAGATCAGCTGGCGGATGTCGCGCTTGGTCAGGCCCTCGTCATCCGGATCCGCTGCGCGGATGTGCGTGGGCTGGGTCATGTAGCGCCGGGCCATGGCGACGACGGCGCCGGGCATGGTGGCGGAGAACAGCAGCGTCTGGCGGACGGCCGGGGTGCCGGCGATCAGCGTCTCGACGTCGGGCAGGAAGCCCAGGTCCAGCATCTCGTCCGCTTCGTCCAGGACCACCAGACGCACGTTCTTCAGGTTCAGGTGCTTCTGCTTGTACAGGTCGATCAGCCGGCCCGGCGTGCCGACCACGATTTCCACGCCCTTAACAAGGGATTCGATCTGCGGCTCGTAGGCCCGGCCGCCGTAGATGGTGGCGATACGGGCGCCGCGGTGCCGGGACGCGGTGGCGAGGTCATTGGCGACCTGGACGGCCAGTTCGCGGGTCGGCACGATGACCATGGCCTGCGGTGCCCCGGGGGCGGGTAGCTTGTCGAAGCCCTCATCGGACGGGCTGACCACGCGCTGCAGGGCCGGGATGCCGAAGCCGAGCGTCTTACCGGTTCCGGTCTTGGCCTGGCCGATGATGTCGTGTCCGGCCAGCGCCACCGGCAGGGTCATCGCCTGGATCGGGAAGGGGTGCGTGATGCCGGCATCCGCCAGCGCCGCGACAATGTCCGCCCGGACGTTAAAGTCGGCGAAGGTTTCCTGGCGCTCGCGGTGCGGCTCTTCGGTGGTGCTCAGCGTCGCTTCCACCGTCAGCTCATCGTCGGTGTTGTCCGCGTGCAGGTGGCTCTGGCTATTCAATATTTCAGTGTTCAATGCGTACCGTTCAATTCGTCTGTTCAGGTGCCGCAGGTGAGGCTCGACGCCGGCGCTTGGGAAAGGGCCGAACGGAACCAGCCGGGGCGGGCACATCCAGTGGAAGCCGATCGCGGGCTAACAACTGCTTGCCGGTTGCCGCTTCGGTGTTTTCCGGGCGAGGACCAGCATCATAAGATCGCGTAGGGGCGGGCTTGTTGACATCAGAAAAAGGATCAATCAACGACCGGGCATCCATATCTACCCCTCCATTCTAGCCTGTCCCGGACCTTTCCCGTGCCGCAGCGCGCCCAGCGACACGAAGCTGGGCCTCCGCCAGCTTTGCTGGCAGGAGGAATCCCAGGCGCTAAAGGGGCTGTTAAACGGCCCGGAACAGGACAGTCCGGCTGGCAATGTCAGCCTGCAGCAGTTCCACGCGCACGGTACTCCCCGGTTCCAGCGAACCCTCACAGTAGGCCGAGACGGCCGGCTCCTTGATCTGGATGATGCTGCGGGCGGCGTTGCCGTTTCCGTTGCCGTTGCTGCGCGGCCCGGAGACGACGACGGCGTCGAACTCCTGGCCGATGTGCGAGCTGAGCAGGGCAGCCTCCACCGCGTCGACGGCGGCCCTGTCCACTTTGTTGGCCAGCTGGTCCGAGGCGGCCATGATGGCCGGCAGCGCCGGCAGCGCATCGCGGGCCCACTGCGGCACTTCCTCGCCGGCACTGAGTGCGGCGCAGATGACCAGCACAAAGCGGTCCACCAGGCGCCGCAGCGGCGCGGTGGTGTGCGCGTAGGGCGCGGCGACCGCGGCCTGGACGGTACGTTCCGGTTCCGCGCCGTCGAACGGGGTGTAGCCGGCGCCGCGGAAAAGCGAGGTCGCGGCGTGCATCAGCGCCACCTGCTTAGGGTCGCTGTTGTTCAGCGAACGCAGGTAGTCCCCGTAGGGCATGCTCTCCGGCCACGGCCTGCCCAGCGCCACGGTCTGCAGCCGGTAGCGGTCGGTGGCGCCCTTGTCGGGTTCCGGCATGGTGCGCAGAATGCCCACCTTGCCCGCCAGCATCAGCTGCGCCGCGGCCATCCCGGTGAGCAGCGAAATCTGGGCGTTCCAGTCCTCCACAGGCAGCGGCGGCCGGAAGACCAACTGGTACTGCTCGCCGTCGTGCTCCACCTCCTGCTTCGGCGCATTCAGGCTGGCGCCCCCGCGCTGGTGCTCCAGGCCGATCCGCTTCAGCCCGATCTCCTTGAGCAGGCGGAGCGTTCCGACGACGGCGGCAGGCGGGCTGCCGCCGTCGTCGTGCCCGGAGCCCGAAGGCGACGTCCCGCCGTCGAGCATCTGCTGCGCCTGCTCGTAGCTGAGCTTCGCCACGCTGCGGATCCGCGCGCGGCGCACGCGGGTGGACACCGTCTCGCCGGAAGGGGCCAGCCGGATCTCCCAGACAAAGGCAGCGCATACCTGTCCGGCCAGCAGGCTCGCGGCCCCCTCGCTCATCCGCGCCGGATGCAGCGGCACCCGCCCGTCAGGGGTGTAGACCGTCTGCCCGCGGCGCCGGGTTTCCTCATCCAGCGCGCCTCCGGGCGGGACAAAGGAGGGCACATCGGCGATTGCATAATGCACCACATAGCCTTGGTCATGCCGCTCCAGGAGCATGGCCTGATCCAGGTCCTGCGAACCGGGCGGGTCAATGGTGATGAAGGGCAAGGCGGTCAGGTCCAGGTCCGGAAGCTGCTGTGCGGCCATGGTCTGCGCCAGCTCGGACAAAACCTCAGGACTGAAGGCGCCCGGCAGTTTGAACTCCGTTTTCAGGTCTGCCAGGGCCTGGGCCAGTTGCTGCTGCGCGGCACTGGCGTGCACATCAATCCGCGAATAGGGCACGCACATAGCCTAGCCCTACGGGTCCAGCTTCCGGCGGTACCGGCTACCCTAGGACGTATGACCACTCAGCCGGGCGAATCCGCAGCACAAGTGTCCACCGGCTCCCCGATGGGCGAACTCGGCGCGCGCTACGAGAAATTCGTGGTTGACCTGTTCGGCGTGATGGCCTACGGCGAGCTGTCCGCCTTTGAGCGGCTCTCCTCGGACGCGCGCTACTCGCCCACCCTGCACGACCGGGCGGTGCTGGGCCGGATGGCCGTCTGCGAGTTCGAACACTTTGACATTGTCCGGGCCCGCTTGGCCGATATGGGGGTGGACGTGGAACTGGCGATGCGGCCGTTCCAGCCCTCCATCGATTCCTTCCACGACCGGACCAGGCCTGCGGACTGGTACGAGTCGCTGATGAAGGTCTACGTGATCGACGCGATCTCCGGGGACTTCTACCAGGCGATCAGCGAGCATCTGGATCCGCAGACCCGGCAGGTGATTAACCAGGTCCGCGCCAGCGATGAGTCCAATGGCCTGCTGCGGGACCGGCTGAAGCGCATGCTGGCCGACGACCCCCGGCTGGCTTCCCGGCTGGCGCTCTGGGGGCGGCGGCTGGTGGGGGAGGCGTTGACCCAGGCGCAGCGGGTGGGCATTGAGCACGCCTTCCTGATGGGACTGGGCGACGGAGCGCGCTTGGCGGGCGGGCTCGGGAACGGCGGGCCTGGGGACAGCGGGCCTTCACCGGTGGGCCGCAGCGAGGTGGCCAGGTTGATGGCCCAGCTGACCAAGAACCACTCACGCCGGATGAGCCAGCTGGGTCTGACGGCGTAGGAGGCCGGCGTGCCCGCTCGGAAGGCAATCTCCGCCACCCTCCGGAAATCCCTGCGGCTGGACTTTTCCCAGTCGGATCCGGTGGTAGCGGCGCGCAACGCCCTCGGCGTGGCCATCCCGCTGGTGGTCGGCGTTATCAGCGGCAACATCGGGATCGGCGTCTTCGGCGCGGTCGGAGCCCTGTTCGCTGCTTTTGCGGACCGGCCCGGCAGCTATCGGCGCAGGCTGGCCCGGATGAGTGTCACGTCCTTCGCCGCCGGCCTGGGCGGAGGACTGACAGTTTTGTGCGCGCATTCGCTGCCGCTCTCGCTGCTGCTGGTGGCCGTCTTTGCCTTCACCACCGGCATGCTGATGTCGCTGGGGGCCACGGTGGCGCAGATCGGTACCGCCGGGACGGCGGTGGCCATCGTGCTGAACAGATTCCCGATGCCGCCCTCCCAGGCCCTGCTTATTGCCTTCCTCATTGCCGCCGCCGGCCTGGTCCAAAGCGCCCTGGCGGTGGCGGGCTGGCCGTTGCGCCGACACGCGCCGGAACGTCGCGTGCTGGCCGACCTCTTCGCCGGCCTGGCCAACCGAACGCGGCTCGGACAGGACAAACGGATGGCACCGGGTGCTGCGGCCGTACTGACCCGGGCCAGGGACACCATCACCGGTTTTGGCCATGGCCACGGGCCCAGCATGCAGTCCTACCGCACACTCCTGGACGAAGCGGAGCGGATCAGGCTGGAGATCATCGCGCTGGCCTACTGCGTGGACCGGTTCCGGCGTGGCGGCAAGGCGGCAGCGGAGCGGGTAGTGGAGGACCTGCTGGGAGCCGCAGGCAGGGTGCTCGACGACGTCGCTACCTCCCTGCGCACCGGGCGGCGGTTTGAGGGCAACGGGCTGGAAGAACTGCTGGTGCAGCTGGGCCGCCTGGAGGACGTGCTGGGAAACATGCCGGATTCCCCGACAGCCCGCTTTGCCGTCCTGCACGCACGTGCCCTGGCCGGGCAGCTGCGCGCCTGCGGCCGGATTGTCACCACCGGCGCCCTGGAGGGGCGGGTCGAGGAAGAAGATGCGAAGGTCGGTGGCGTGCGGGTTGCGCTGCAGGCGCCGTGGGACACCATCCGGGCCAACCTGGACTGGAACTCGGCCATCGCGCGGCACGCCGTCCGGCTGTCGCTGCTGGTCACTCTGACAGACGGGTTGGCCAGGCTGCTGCCCGGGGGAGAGCGAGGGTACTGGATTTCGCTGATGGTGCTGGTCCTGCTCCGGCCCGACTTCGCGGATACCCTGCAGCGGACCAGCGCCCGGCTGCTGGGCACCCTGGTCGGGTTGGGCATCGGGACGGCCGCGACGTTCCTGCTGGCCCCGGCAGGTTCCCCTGCCCTGATTGTGCTGGTGTTCGTTTTCGTCTTCGCGGTCCGCGCCTCCGGTGCGCCCAATGCGTTCTTCATGGGCATCTGGATCGCCGCGTACCTGGTGGCCCTGCTGGACTTGGCCGGCTTCCCTGCCTCTGCCGTCGTCCTGCCACGCCTGATCGATACTGCCCTGGCCGGGGCGCTGGTGGTGGTAGCGACGCTGGTTTGGCCTGCCTGGGAACGGGGCTTCCTGCCGCTACGGATCGCCGAGCTGCTGGCCGCCTACCGCAGGTACCTCCTTACCGTCACGGATCCGGGAGCCGACGACAGCCGCATCGGTATGGCCCGGGTCGAAGCCAGGAGGGCGCGCTCCAACGCCCAGGCATCCCTGGACCGGACCCAGGCCGAGCCTGTCGCGGGCGCGGACGTGCTGCGGACCGGTGAAGGCGTGCTTGTCCAGAGCCACCAGCTGATCCAGGCTGCCATGGTCCTTGATGCCGCCCGGCTGTCCATGCGGCACGAGCGAGCGTCGGTCACCGCCATGCTGAAGGCCCTGACGCCCTTTATCGCCGACGCTTCCGCCAGCCTGCAGGCCTGTGAACAGGCGGCGGGTGCCTCTGCCCGCCCCCGTGGCGCCAAGCCGCTACGTGCGTCCTATGTGGAGCTCAAACAGGATCTGGAGCGCTCGCCGGAGTTCCCCCAGTCGGTCATGCCGACCATTCTGGATGCCGCCGACCGGATAGCCAACAGCGTGGACACAATGGTCCACCTGCTGAAGGAACAGGCCAAGACCGTTCCCGCAGGATCGCCGGTTACGACCTCGCACTGAGGCAAACCCACGCCCCCGACGGCATACCGCAGCCCCACGGGCACATCTACTACCGCTACTAGGAACCTCCACCCTTTCGAGCCACGGCTGGAGTTGGGGGCTATTTGTTCTTGCTGTGACCAGGGCCGCCGTTCCCAGGGTCGTTACCGGTTCCACTGCCGTTGCCGGACGTATTAGTTGCACTGCTGGTGGGTGTTGGGCTTGGGGTTGGAGTTGCCGTGGCTGTAGGCGAGGTCTGGCTCGGGGAGGGGGCGGGCACCGGAACTGGAACGGGTACCACGATGGTCGTCGGCACCGGAATCAGGACCGTTTGCGTGGGCTGAGGTGTCGGCGTCGGGGTGGGCATGGCAGCGGTCAGGTCCTCCCGTACCAGATTGATGGCGTTTTGGATGCTCTGGTCCCGTGCAAAGGAAACCTCGCCGTTGGCGGCAGCGGAACCGAGGTCGCGGTTGAGCTGCTCGAGGGACCGTAAAGCGCCGGCATAGTCCTTGTTGGCCGCCAGTTGGGCTACCTCCAGCACCCGCGTTTGCAGCTTTTGGGCCGTAGCGACTTGGAGGTCGGCGGCGGGTTTGGAGCTGCAGCCGGTAAGCAGGCCAAGGGTCAGTACGCCGGTCAAAAATATCCCCGTCGGAAAGAGTCGGGACCGGCCGCTCATGGTTCTACGCTCCGCTGGAGCTGTTGGAGGTGCTGACCCAGCTGGCCGGAAATCGTCGGATAGGCCGGAGGTGAAGGGACGGTGGTCGGGGCTGGAGTGCTGAGCATGACAGAGGCCGCGATGGACAGGGCTACCAGCACCAGGATAACGGCTCCCATCCACGCAGCCTTGCGCCAGCGCCGGTGTGCTGGTCTGTCCTTCCCGCCGTCAGGACCGGCTGTGGCATCCGGATCTGGCGCTTCCACTGTGTGTGGTCCGTGGGCGCCCCGCCGCATCGCCGACGCCTCCCGTCCGGGCGCCGGTCCATCTTGTCCCGGCAGGGGTTCGTCCGGGTCTAGGGAGAGGCTCCCTCCCAGGAGACCTGCCAATCCCGACAGGGGCGGGACGGGTTCGGTTAGCGGGAGCCCTGCCAGGAGCTGTGTCTGTCCCGAATCCAGGGGTCGGGGTGCCTCCCGCACCGGTCCGGAGCCGCCGTCGTCGGCCAGCAGGGAGGCAACGGTCTGCGCCGTCGGACGCTCCGAGGGTTCCGCAGCGGTCATCGCTTCCAGCAACGCGACCCACGCCTCATCGAGTTCTGCGGGCATGTGCGGCTGGCGGATGAGCCTGGCTACCGCCGCCTCCACGGCCCCACCAGGATACTCGGGGGTTCCGGTCAGGCATTCCAGCAGCACCAGCCCCAGTGAGTAGATATCGGAGGCAGGTCCCAGCGGCATCCCTTTGGCTTGTTCGGGGCTGAGATAGGCAGCCGTCCCTACGGTAGACCCTGTTGCGGTCAGCCGGGTTCCCTCGGTGATCCGGGCAATACCGAAGTCCGTGAGTTTGGCATGGAGCCCCGTTCGCCAGGTGCTTGTCCCGTCGGCAGTTGCGCCATCGGCGCCCACCCCGCCGGCGCCCACCCCGCCCGGACCTGCCGATGCCTCCGCGAGCAGGATATTGGCAGGTTTGATGTCGCGGTGCAGAACGCCGAAGCTGTGGATGTAGTCCAGGGCGGAGGCGATGTCGGCTCCGATCCTGACCACGTCGGCAGGCGGTAACGGGCCCTGGAGCAGCCTTTTCCGCAGGTCCTGCCCGTCGATGAACTCCATGACCAGGAACATCCGCGGCTCATCCGGGGTGCGCATGTCCGTGCCGGCGTCGAACAGGGTCACCAGGGCGGGATGGTTCAGGGTAGCTGCAAGGCGGAGTTCGGCCTGCTGGCGGCGCATTTCCTCGGCGTCGGGTGCCTGCGGCGGAAAGAGCTTGATGGCCACCTCGCGGCCAAGTGTTTCGTCACGGCCACGGTAAACGGAGGCCATTCCACCGCGGCCGACCACGGAACACGGCGTATAGCGACCACCGAGCGGCGCTTCAGCGGCGTCCACCGACGAGCCATCCGTGCGCATAATGCGGCCTTCCTACCCCTCCTTATTGTCCCACCAACACTCGTTCCCGTGGCAGGTCCAGCTATCCTTCGGAAGGCATTTCCAAGCCGGCTGCTCGGCCCAATTGTGAGCCTAGGGGAGCGTCAATCCGGACGCAAGAGTCCTACCCAAGGGGACCTGCGGTGGCTCCTTCATGAGCAGGCAGCTGCGCCGCGGCCGCATCGGACTCCACCGTGCGGGTACGGGGAACCAGGGAGCGTAGCCGCTGCCGGGCCGGTTCTTCGACGTAGCGGTACAGCAGGTGGGTGGCCAGGCCGATGCCCAGCAGGCAGGCTGCAGCCAGCAGGTTGCTGGCAAGCGGCCCGGCTCCATGCAACCAGTCCCGGTTGAGCCAGTAGAAGAGGTAGATGAAGAACATGTGGACCAGATACAGGCTGTACGAGCTGCGGCCTCCGTACTGCAGCCAGCGGCTGGACAGCAACCGGCGGACAGGTCCACGGGCAAGGCTGAGCAGGGTGATCAGCAGCGGGAAGGCCAGCACAGCCGCTCGCCCGGGTCCGGGTTTTCCTGCCCAGACCAGGAAGACGACGACGGCGGCAGCGGCCAGCGCGGCGGCGGGTCCGGCCAGCTTGTGGCTGGCCGGGAAACGGCCCATGTTGCGCGCGGCCAGGCAGCCGAAGGCGCCGGCGGTGAAGCAGCACAAGATGCGCAGCAGCCACAGGTACGGCAGGTTTCCGTCGACGGCCAGCGGGAGGTCGGGACCCACCAGTGCGGTGGGCAGCGCCACCACCACGGAGACGCCCAGCGCCGCCAGCGGATGTAACCGGCGCAGCCGGAACAGGACCAGGGCCAGCAGCGGGAAGGCCAGATAGGCCAGCCACTCGGCGCTGACCGTCCAGCCCGGGCCGAACCAGCTGGCGCCGTCGGTGCCGGGTTGGAACCAGAGATGGATCATCAGCAGCTGTTTGACCAACCCCCACAGCGACACGTCGGGTGCCCGCGTCTGCAGCGACCAGGCCCGCACCGACTGCTGCCCGCTGCCGTACAGGAACCACAGTCCCAGCACGCCCACCACCAGCGCGAACGCCGGCCACATCCGGGCGAAACGGGCCCAGACAAAGTCGCCCGTTGCGCGCCAGCGGAAGCGTGGTCCGAGCCGGTCCAGGTAGGTATAGGTAATGATGAATCCGCTGAGCACAAAAAAGACGTCAACACCCAGGTCGCCGTTGGCAACCACGGGGCCGAACAGCTGGTACACGGGGGCCAGGAACGTGTGCCGCAGGGCCTGCAGGTGGTAGAGCACCACCCAGAGTGCGGCCAGGAAGCGCAGTGCGGTGAGCGTGCTGATGTCCGGCCGGGGCTTCGCTGCTGTGGGTGCAGCAAGCTTCGCGGCGTTCTCCACCTTGGGGCGGGGCGGCGCGGAGGCGGTGACGGAGACCATTGCACCCAGCTTAGCGCAGGGTGCTGGCCGCTATCCGGAAGGAACCTGAACAGGGCCCGGACGGGCCGCTGGCAATCCGGCAGTTACCCCAGCGCCCGCAGCAGTGCCTGAGCTGCGGCTGCGGGATCGCTGGCTTCGGTGATGGCGCGTACGACGACGATCCGGCTGGCTCCGGCGGCCACCACCTGGTCCACGTTTTTCAGGTCGATGCCGCCGATGGCGAACCAGGGCTTGCCGGTTCCCAGCGAGGCGGCATAGCCGATCAGGCCCAGGCCGACGGCGGCTCGTCCGGGCTTGGTCGGGGTGGCCCAGAGTGGCCCCACGCAAAAGTAACTGACGTCGTCGTCGGCCGCGGCAGCCCGGGCCTGCTCGGGACTGTGGCTGGAGAGACCGACGGCGGTTCCGGCGGCCAGCAGGGTGCGCGCGGCGCGGACCGGGAGGTCCTGCTGGCCAATGTGGAAGACGGGGGCGCCGGCCAGACGGGCCAGATCGGCGCGGTCATTGACGGCCCAGAGCTTGCCGTGCTGCCGGGCCACGGACCGCAGCAGCTCCAGCAGTTCGAGCTCCTCACCTGCCTGGATGGTCTTGTCCCGCAGTTGGATGATGTCCACCCCCCCGGCGTAGGCCGCGTGCAGGAAGTCGGTCAGGTCGCCGCGGCCCTTGCGGGCATCCGTGCAGAGGTAGAGCCGGGCCTTCGCCAGAAGATCGGACTTCTCTGCCGTCTCGGATGGGGCAGGGGACGTGGTGGGCGCGGGCCGGGCAGTCATATCTCTTAGACTAGTTCAGTACCGCGGGAGCCAGGGTAGCTGGCTGAGAGGGCGCCGGATATTTCTGCACGCGCCGACCGAACCGGCCCAGGGGCAATGCCCTTGGGCACATGACCTGATCCGGTTAGTACCGGCGTAGGGAAGGAAAAGCATGTCCGTGAGCATTGAGACCGATGTCGCCGTGGTCGGCGGGGGCATCGTGGGACTGGGCATTGCCTGGGAAGCCCAGCGCACCGGACGCTCGGTGACGGTGATCGATCCCACTCCGGCTACGGGGGCCACCTTCGCCGCGGCCGGGATGCTGGCTCCGGTCAGCGAGCTGCATTACCAGGAGGAGGACCTGCTGGAGCTGATGCTTGCGTCGGCTGCGCTGTGGCCGGATTTCGTCGCACCGCTGCGCGAGGCCGGGCACGCCGACACTGGTTTCCGCACCACCGCCACCATGGTCCTCGGTGCGGACTCCGCGGACCGGCAGGCCCTGCAGGATCTGCGGCAGGTCCAGCTGGCCCACGGGCTGGATGTGGAACCGCTGACGATCCGGCAGGCCCGGGAACAGGAGCCGCTGCTGAGCACGCAGCTTTCCTGCGCCCAACGGATTGTGCAGGACCACCAGGTTGACCCGCGGGGCTTGGCCACGGCGATCCGCGTGCAACTGAACGTGGTGGCCGCAGCGGCCGGGCGGTTGATGGAGGAGCAGACGTCCATCCGGCGCAAGGCCGTGGCACTGCTGCACCGGGACCCGGAGGACCTTCAGTCCCGGGTGGTCGGGGTTCTGCTGGAGGACGGCCGGGACGTCCGGGCCCGGGAGGTGATTGTGGCGAACGGGCTGGCGGCTCCGGCTCTGGCCGGCCTGCCGGAGGGCCTGAAGCTTCCGCTGCGCCCGGTCTACGGGGACATCCTGCGGCTGCGGGTACCCGAGCACCTGATGCCCCTTGTCACGGCTACCGTCCGTGGCGTGGTGCGTGGCGTTCCGGTCTACATCGTGCCCCGCAACGACGGCACAGTGGTGATCGGGGCGACGCAGCGCGAAAACGGGCCGCCCGGAGGGGCGGGGATCCCAGCCGGGGTTTCTGCCGGAGGCGTCTACCAGCTGCTGCGCGACGCGCAGGTCCTGATGCCAGCCGTGGCGGAGCTGGAACTGCTCGAGGCCACGGCCCGGGCACGACCCGGCACGCCGGACAACGCCCCGCTGTTGGGCCGGGTGGCGGGCAGGTCCCGGGACGTCGAAGGCCTGATCATGGCCACCGGGTTCTACCGGCACGGGGTCCTGCTGACGCCGGTGGCGGCGCAGATCTGCCGGCAGCTGATGAACGGCATCACGGATTTGGCCTGGGCGCGCTTCCGGCCGGACAGGTTTTCCACCAACAACAACGCAGGAGACAGGGCATGAGCACCATCCGGCTTAACGGAGCGGAGCATCCGCTGCTCCCGGGGCAGAGCGTTGCCGCGCTGGTCGGCGACGTCACGGGGCGCAGGATCGACGAGGCGGGACAGGCCGCGGATGGGCGCCGGCTGGGGGTGGCGGTGGCACTGAACGCAGACATCGTGCCGCGCAGCCGGTGGACTGCCGTGATGCTGCAGGCGGGGGACGACGTCGAGATTGTCACCGCCGTCCAGGGCGGCTGAGGCCGGCTGAGGGCAGCTAAGGCCGGCTAAGGAAAATGCACACCAACCCACGGGAGGAAACCCTGATGGATACGACCACATACCCTGGCACCACCGGCACAGCCGCTCAGGCCGATCCGCTGCTGATCGACGGGGTGCCACTAGGCTCCCGGCTGATCATGGGGACCGGTGGAGCTCCGAGCCTGGAAGGGCTGGGCGCGGCGCTGGCGGCGTCGGGCACCGAGCTGACCACGGTGGCGATGCGGCGCTACAGTGCGGCTCCGACGGATACGGGCACCTCGCTGTTCGACCTGCTGTTGCGCCACAACATCCGGGTGCTGCCCAACACGGCCGGCTGCTTCACCGCGCGTGAAGCCGTGATGACGGCGGAACTGGCCCGGGAGGCGCTGCAAACGGACTGGGTCAAGCTGGAGGTCATTGCCGACGAGCACACCCTGCTGCCGGACGCCGTCGAACTGGTGGAGGCAACGGAACAGCTGGTGGCCCGCGGCTTCAAGGTGTTCGCCTACACCAACGATGACCCGGTGCTGGCGTTGCGGCTGGAGTCGCTGGGCGCGGTGGCCGTGATGCCACTGGGAGCCCCGATCGGTACCGGTCTGGGCATTCTGAACCCGCACAACATTGAACTGATTGTCTCCCGCGCAGCAGTGCCGGTGGTGCTGGACGCCGGTATCGGGACCGCCTCGGACGCTGCGCTGGCCATGGAACTGGGCTGCGACGCGGTTCTGCTGGCCACCGCCGTGACCCGGGCGCAGGATCCCGTCCGGATGGCCCGGGCCTTCAAACACGCGGTGATCGGCGGTAGGCTGGCGGCACAGTCCGGCCGCATTCCTCGGCGCCAGCACGCTCAGGCATCCTCGGCCATGGAGGGCCGCCCGGACCTGTAGAACGTCCGGTCCTGTAGAACGTCCGGTCCTGCAGAACGGCCGGGTCCAGTAGAGGAAGGATTCCGCCGATGAGCGCAAAAGACGTCCTGACCCGGGTGCAGATTGATGATGAATTGGACCAGTTGCCGCACTGGCGGTACCGGCTGGGCGGACTGCATGCCGTCTATAAGCTGCCAACATCGCGCGCCGCGCTGGATCTGATGGCCCGGATCGGCGACCTGGCCGAGCACGCCAACCACCATCCGGACGTGGACTGGCGGTACAACCTGCTTTTTGTCCGGCTGATCTCGCATGACGCCGGGGGCGAGGTGACGGCGCGGGACATGGAACTGGCTAAGCAGATCTCCGCGGCGGCGCAGACCGCAGGTGCCACAGCCGAACCCAGGCTGAGCCGGACGCTGGAGCTGGCGATCGATACCGATGATCCGGCCGCGATCTCCGAAACCTGGCAGGCCGCACTGGGTTACAAGGCGGGCCGGAACGGGGACCTGTCGGACCCGAACGGCCGGCTGCCCAGCCTGTGGTTCCAGCAGACCGAAGCGCCCAATCCGAACCGGATGCACGTGGACGTCCACGTGAACCTTACCGACTCCGGGCCGGTGCTCGATGCCGTTGCCGCTACGCGCGCTACCCTGGACCAGGAGAGCGCGCCGCGCTTCGTGGTTGTGACGGACAGCCAGGGGAACCGGCTGTGCGTGTGCACCGAAGAAGGGCGTGGACCGGACCTCCAGTGAACCGGACCGGACCTCCAGTGAACCGGACCTCCAGGCAGACAGGCGCAACCCCCGGGACAACCAGCCGGGACAACCTGCCGGGCACAACCTGCCGGGACAGCCCGGCAGAACAATCTAGCGGCGCAGGATTGCGGTCAGGTGCGCGTTGTCGTGTGCAGCGCGGCTGCGGCCCAGCGCCAGTGATGCGACGGTGGAGGCGACGGCGGCGGCCACTAGTGCAGCGATCCACGGTACCCAGGTCCAGCCCGGCTGGTAGCTTAATCCCGCGGCGACGGCGATGATCCAGGTCAGCAGGGCCGCCACCACGGCGATCCCTGCCGGCAACAGCGCCCCATAGTTAGCGTGGCGTTTGTCCGAGCTCCAGACGACCGCGCCGATGCCGATGGCCAGCAGCGCAATGACAACCAGATCCACCATGTTGGCCTACAGCGCGCCGAAACCGACGCGGCGGGACTCCTCGGCGCCGAGCTCCACATAGCCCAGGGAGCCACCCGGGACAATGATGATGCGGCCCTTTTCGTCGGTCAGCCTCAGCTCGGAACCCTTGGACATTGCATCGGAGACCAGCTTCGCCACTTCATCGGCGGTCTGCGCCGAATCCAGCATAATCTCGCGCCCAACATTCTGAATGCCGATCTTAATCTCCAACGGGTTTCTCCTTTAGGGCTGCAATGTTCCTGCTTTCGTCCTAGTCTATGACTCTTTGGGGAAGCGGCTGATTCCCCGCCATGCAAGCCGGTAGATCAATTCGCTGGCGACGTCCAGATCCAGGTCCCCACCGGTTTCCAGCCAGTAGCGGGCACTCACCTGGGCCATCCCGGCCAGGGCCCGGCCCAGCAGCGTGGCTTCAATGTGCGGCAGCTTGGTATCCACCGCGATGACGCTCGCAATGGCATCCGCGTAGGTGGCATTGAATGTCTCCAGCCGGCCGGCAACATCAGGATCATTCACCAGGTCGGACTCGAAGACAAGCCGGTGCGCCTGGTCATCCTTGGCGATGAATTCAAAGTAGGCCTTCATGGTGGCCTGCACGCGCAGTTTGTTGTCCGTCGTCGAGCGCAGCGCGTTCAGCAGCAGCTCGGTCAGCTCGGCCAGATGGCTATCCAGCAGGGCCAGGTACAGCTCGCGTTTGCTGGGGAAGTGCTGGTAGAGCACGGGTTTGCTGACCCGGGCGGTGTCCGCAATTTCGTCCATGGCCGCCCCGTGGTAGCCATTGGCAACGAAGACCTCCTGTGCTGCGGCCAGCAGCTGGGCCCGGCGTTCGTCGCGTGGCAGCCTGGCCGGACGGGGGCGGTTTTCGTGCAGCCCGGTGCTGCGCTGGTTCTGGTTCATGCCGCTGCCTCCCGTATTCCCCTGCCGCGCACGCTCCGCTGCAGTGTCAGCTCCACTCTACCGGGGGGTAATATGGCTGCGCCCACCGCCACGGAATAGATTAACCCTATGTCCTCCACCTTGCGCACCCTGACGCCGCCGCAGTCCACCGCCCTGCCTGCCCTGGTGGAGCCCGGTCCGGAGCTGAGCCGGGCGGAGGTGGAGCGCTATTCCCGGCACCTGATCATCCCCGAGATCGGCATCGAGGGGCAGCGCCGGCTCAAGAATGCCCGCGTGCTGGTGATCGGCGCCGGCGGGCTGGGCTCCCCTGCGCTGCTCTATCTGGCGGCGGCAGGGGTGGGCACCATCGGCATTGTGGACGACGACGACGTCGAGACGAGCAATCTGCAACGGCAGGTGATCCACTCGGTGGCGGACGTGGGGCGCAGCAAGCTGGACTCGGCCCGTGATTCTATTGCCGCCCTGAACCCGCTGGTCAAGGTGGTTCTGCATCCGCTGCGGCTGGACTCGGGCAACGCCCTGGAGCTGTTTGCGGACTACGACCTGATCCTGGACGGGGCGGACAACTTTGCCACCCGCTACCTGGTCAACGACGCGG
Source organism: Micrococcaceae bacterium (assembly GCA_035475875.1). Lineage (GTDB taxonomy): Bacteria > Actinomycetota > Actinomycetes > Actinomycetales > Micrococcaceae > Arthrobacter_M. The sequence goes on along the minus strand of DATIMB010000209.1, from coordinate 6,279 downwards.
CCGCGCTGCTGGGGAAGCCCTACGTCTGGGGATCCATCCTGCGCTTCGACGGCCAGGTCAGCGTTTTCTGGGGCAAGCACGGGCCCACCTACCGTGACCTGTACCCGGAGCCGCCGGCTGCCGGATCCGTGCCGTCCTGCGCGGAGGGCGGTGTGTTCGGCATGCTCTGCGCCGCGGTGGGCTCGATGATGGTCATTGAGGCCGTCAAACTGATCACAGGTATCGGGAAAACCCTGCTGGGACGGTTGCTGATCTTCGACGCGCTGGCCTCAAGCTGGCGGGAAATCCGGATTGCCAGGGATCCGGAGGCGGAACCGGTGACGGAATTGGTGGACTATCAGGTGTTCTGCGGCCTGCCGGGCACTGCTGCCGGAACCGCGGACGGGAACGGCGCCGCCGAGACCCTCACAGCCGCAGAGCTCGCCGCCCGGCTGGCGGCCAGGGACCGCGGCGAGGACAGCTTCGAGCTGATCGACGTGCGCGAACCAGGGGAGTACGACATCGTCCGGATCCCCGGCTCCACGCTGGTGCCGCTGGCAGGTATCCAGTCCGGCAGTGCGCTGGCCGGAATCCGGCGGGACGTGCCGCTGGTGCTGCACTGCAAATCCGGCGCCAGGTCAGCGCAGGCGCTGGCGAGCCTTAAAGCGGCCGGTTATGGCCAGGTCGTCCATCTCGAGGGCGGCATCCTCGCCTGGGTGCGGGACGTCGAGCCGGACAAGCCGGTCTACTGACGGCGCCAAGCTCGCCGATCAGCGCGGGGCCGGGACCGCGCCCTCGCCGTCGACCTCGGGATCGCACTGCTCCTCGGCCTGGCTGCGGAGCGCGTCGACCTGCTCCTGAATGTTCTTCTCGCCATTGCTTTCGGCCCCGTAAAGCTTCGAGTTCGCTATTTCGAGTTGGAGCATCAGCGCCTCGATTTTCAGGTTCAGCGCCAGATTGTCGCGGTTCTGCGTGTTCTGGATGATGAAGACCATGAGGAACGTCACAATGGTGGTTCCTGTATTAATAATCAGCTGCCAGGTGTCGGAAAAGCCCAGGACGGGTCCGCTCAGCGCCCAAACCACCAGTATGGCCACGGCTCCCACAAATACGGCCGGGTGTCCCAATGTCGCTGAGGTCCGCGTGGTGAAGCGGCTGAAGAAATCCTGCTCATTGTCCGAGTGTTTGTCCGACTGTTTATCCGAGGACATGTCGTTCCCTTCCCGCTCAACGTGCTCGACAGCGCCAGTAGCGGTTTGCCCCGGCTGCCGATTCCACGCTGACCAGCCTATCCCGGCATTGAATTGGCACGAAAAAACGGAAAACCAAAGCGACTATAACTCGTTTGTCATGCATTATTGACAAGCCTGTTAGCGTGGAAGCACGATGTAGATAACTGCCGAACAAGGAGGAGCACATGCACGCCGTAGCGCATAATTCATCCCGTTCCCGTTTTGAAATCTACGACGACGGGTGTTTGGCGGGATTTGTCCGGTACCGGATGCAGGAAGGTCAGATGTGGCTGCTCTCGCTGCAGATGCTCCAGGATGCCGGTGGCAAAGAACTGGCGCAGGAACTGATCCGGGGCACGGTGATTGATCTGCACCGGCGCCGGGTCCCCGTGCTGCCGTTCTGCCCGGCTGTGCGCAGGTTCATCTCGGCCGACCGGCGCTACCGGTCCCTGGTCCCACCGGAGCAGCGCAGCCGGTTCCGGCTTGACGCGACGAACGGCCCGGCGCCTGCCAAGGCCACCGTCAGGACCGCCGCCAGGACCAGAGTGAGTACCGCTGCCAGGACCAGAGTCAGTACCGCTGCCAGCGCCGCCTGAGCACCGCTGTCCTCAGCCGATTTAGGCGCTTGCGGTGCCTTGGATGCGCGGCGCCGCTGGCTCCGCCACCTGTCCGGCAGGCTCCACCGGGCAGGTGGCGTCCGCCGCGCCGGTCTTGGGGACGCCGCCGTCGGGCTGTTCAACGCTGATGCCGTACAGGGCCTCCAGGCCGGCAATGTAGGCTTCCTGCTCGCCATTGGCCGCCAACTGCCGCGCACGGACGGTCGGGATATGCAGCAGCGACTTCACCATGCGGCGCATCGCAAATTCCACTTCCTCGGCGGCGGCCGTGCAGCCGTGCTGGGCGCGTACCCGCTCGATCTCGGTGTCCAGGACGGCGAGGGTATGCCGGCGCAGGGCAACGATGGCACTGTCGACGGACCGGGCGTTCTGCTTTTCCTCGAAACTGCGGGCGGCCTCGGCAACGATGGCGCTGGCATGGTGCAGCGACTCGGCCTGTTCCTGCGGGGCGGCCAACCGGACGGATTCCAGCGTGAGCAGTTCAACGCCGTCCAGTTCTGCAACGGCAGGGTCGAAGTCCCGGGTCAGCGCCAGGTCCAGGATGACCAGCGGCTTGGTCGCATCCCGCCGGACTTGTTCGATTTCCGCGGCTCCGATCCGGTTGTCGGATCCGCTGCAGCCGATCATGACGTCGGCCGCCGCGACGGCCTCCGGCAGGGTCGCGGCCGTTAGCGCCTTGCCGCCGCGCGAGGCGACAAAGGCTTCGGCGCGGCCGGAGGAGGAGTAGACACTGATGTCGGTGCAGCCGCGCTCGGAGAGCTTGGCCAAGGTGGCTCCGGCATAGGCGCCGGTGCCGAAAATGACGGCCTTTTTGCCTGACCAGTCGTTGCCGGGCCAGTCCAGGTCCAGGTCGGAGGCGAGGTCAAGGGCCACCGAGACGATCGACAGGCCGCGGCTGCCCAGGGCGGTGTGCGCGCCGACGTCCTTGGCCGTCTTGGAGGCCGCTTGGAACAGCCGCACCAGCGCCGGGCTGGCGGTGGCATCCTGTTGGGCTCCGATCAGGGCGCGCCGGACCTGGCCGGCAATTTCCCTTTCGCCCACGACGGCCGAGTCCAGTCCGGCGCTGACGGCAAAAAGATGCTGGCTGACAGCTTCCCCGCTGCGGGTGTCCAGGGCGCGGGAGACGGTCTGCTGGGCCAGTCCGCTGCGTTCGCTGATCTGGCCGACGACGGCGGCACGTGCCGCCTCGACGTCGTCGGCCGAGCGGGCCTCGGCATAGATTTCGTAGCGGTTGCAGGTGGCCAGGGCCACCGCACCGAGGATTTCGGGGTTGTCCTTGAGTACGCCGGAAGCGACCTCGGCAGCGCCGGCACTGAGGCGGGCAACGGTCTCGAGGTCGATATCGGCATGCGAAGCAACAAAGGATATTAGAACCACGGCCCTTCCATAGTAGCCACTTCGCCGGGCGGCGCAGAACAGGGAAGGGCCGCAATGCCCGGAATCCGGGCCGTGATTCTGCTTACCCCGGAGCCGAGGCGGCTGCTGCCGCTAGCGGCTGCTGTAGGTAGGGTTGGACTCATGACACTTAGCCCGACGCATCCTCTGATGGACGGCCGGACCGCCGCTTCACCCCTGATCAGCGCCTACCGCGGCGGGAAGCCGGCACACCGCCCGGTGTGGTTCATGCGCCAGGCCGGACGGTCGCTGCCGGAATACCGCAGAGTGCGCCAGGGCACCGAGATGCTCGAATCGTGCCTGAACCCGGAGCTGGCAGCGGAAATCACGCTGCAGCCCGTGCGCCGGCATGACGTGGATGCCGGCATCTTTTACTCCGACATCGTCGTACCCCTGAAGCTGGCCGGCGTGGGTGTGGACATCGTCCCTGGAGTGGGCCCGGTGCTGGAGAAACCCGTCCGCACTGCCGCGGACGTTGCGGCTCTGCCGCTGCTGACGGAGGAGGCACTGGAGCCGATCCGCGAGGCGGTCCGGCTGACCGTGGCGGAACTGGGGACCAAGCCACTGATCGGCTTTGCCGGTGCCCCGTTCACGCTGGCGGCGTACATGGTGGAGGGAAAGCCGTCGCGCGACCACCTGGGTCCGCGCACCATGATGCACGCAGATCCCGATGCCTGGCGGGCCTTGGCGCAATGGGCCGCGGACGCTTCCGGCATGTTCCTTCGCGCGCAGCTGGAAGCCGGCGCCAGCGCCGCCCAACTCTTCGACTCGTGGGCCGGTTCGCTGGGGCTGGCCGACTACAGCAGGCATGTGGCGCCGTCGTCGTCCCGCGCGCTGGACCACGTCCGCGGCCTGGGCGCACCGCTGGTCCACTTCGGCACCGGAACCTCCGAACTGCTCGTGGCCATGCGGGACGTGGGCGTGGACGTGGTCGGCGTGGACTACCGGCTGCCGCTCGATGAAGCCAACCGCCGGCTGGGCGGGACCGTGCCGTTGCAGGGGAACATCGATCCGGCGCTGCTCGCCGCACCCTGGAACGTGCTCGAAGCGCATGTCCGGGAGGTGGTTGCCGCCGGTTCCGCCGCTCCGGGCCATGTGGTGAACCTGGGGCACGGCGTGCCGCCGGAGACGGATCCGGAGGTGTTGACCCGGGTGGTCAAGCTGGTCCATTCGATCGAATCCTGACGTACGGCAAACCCGACAGGAAGAGCCATGCCCGAAGAAAAGAAACCCAAAGACCGCACGGCAGCCAAGCTGCCCGAGCTCAAAATGCCCGACCTCAAACTGCCTGAAATGAAGATGCCCCACCTTCCCCACCTGCCGCAGAGGGCGGGCGGGACGGCCCGGAAGGGCGCCGCCGGCAGCGCGCCGCTCCGGCAGGCCGTCGTCGTCGGCGGGGGAATCTCCGGTCTTGTGTCCGCGCTGGACCTGGCCGGCGCCGGCTATGCCGTGACCGTGCTGGAGGCCGCGCCGGTCCTTGGCGGATGCGTGGGGACGCATGAGGTGGGCGGGCTGCTGCTGGACAGCGGCGCGGAATCCTTCGCCACGCGTTCGACGGCGGTGGCGGACCTGGCTGCCGAGCTTGGCCTGGCGGACCGGCAGTGCGCCCCGGACCCGGCCGGAGCATGGGTCCAGCTTCCGGATGGGCCGGTTCCGCTGCCCAAAACGGGTGTCCTGGGCATTCCGGCGGATCCCTGGGCGCCCGAGGTGCGTGCCGCGCTTGGCCTGCCGGGCGCGCTGCGTGCGGGAATGGATGCCCGTCTGCCTACCTCGGTCGGCACCAAGGAGGAGGTCATCAGTGTGGCCGACCTGGTGGTGGCCAGGATGGGCCGGGCCGTGCTTGAACGGCTGGTAGCCCCCGTAGTCGGCGGCGTGCATTCGGCGGATCCTGCCCTGCTGGACGTGGACATGGTGGCGCCGGGGCTGCGCAAGGGAATCGTGGAACATGGCTCGCTGGCCGCCGCGGTGGCAGCGCAGCGCGCCTCGGCCAAGGCCGGTGCCGCGGTGGGCGGACTGGTGGGCGGCATGCACACCCTGATCGCAGCGCTGGCGCAGCAGCTGCGCCGGGCCGGTGTCGAGGTGCGCGTTGGCCATCCGGTAACAGCCATCAGCCGGCCCCCGGCTGGCCCGGGAACCGGCGGGTGGAAGGTAACTGCGGGAGACTGGACCGCCGAGCCGGCCGTGCTGGTCGTGGCGACCGATGGCCCCACTGCGGTGCGGCTGCTGCGCGGACCCGTCCCGGGTCTGGCGGCCTTTACCCCGCAGCCCGGCCCTGATGTCCGGCTGGTGACGCTGGTGCTGGACCGGCCCGAACTGGATGTCCACCCCCGCGGCACCGGAATCCTGGTGGCGCCGCAGACCCCGGGAATCCTGGCCAAGGCGCTCACCCACGCGACCGCAAAATGGGCCTGGCTGGCGGAGGAAACCGGACCCGGTACACACGTACTACGGCTCTCCTACGGCCGCGCCGGGGCGGACACCGCCACCGGGAAGGACGACATCCCGGAGGCCGACGCCGACCTGCTGGCAGTGGCGCTGGCCGATGCCTCGCAACTGCTTGGTATGGACCTGGTGCCGGAAGACCTGCTGGGCTGGGATGTGGTGCGCTGGCCGGGATCCCTGCCCTTTGCCACGCTGGGCCACAGGGCCCGGGTCGCGGAACTGCGCGCCATGGTGCGCGGTGTTCCGGGACTGCTGCTCACCGGAGGCTGGCTGGCCGGCAACGGTCTGGCCGCCGTCGTGGCCGATGCCCGGTCCGAGGTGTCCCGGCTCGTCGAGCCATCCCGTCAGCCTGATCATCCCCGCCTGCCCGGCTGACCCCCTCCGTTGAGTGTGGAGGTCTGCACCTCAGACACTCCGTTTTAGGTGCATACCTACCCACTCAACGGATGGGGGAGGGGAGGGCGCTGTGTGACGTTGCCAACTTCTACGTCCTGTAGAGCATTCCGGTTTTCGGGTTTGGCATGGCAGGGGGCAAACTGGTAACCATGAGCCACACATTTGCCGAATCTGTCACTAAAAACTCCGCGGCGGGCGACGACGCAGCCCCGGTGGAA
>DATIMB010000208.1:0-2915 GCA_035475875.1 Micrococcaceae bacterium | reverse complement strand
CAATACGCTGGCGCAGGCGGGCGTGACCACCATCCTGGTCACCCACGACCAGGCCGAGGCCCTCTCCTTCGCCGACCAGGTGGCGGTCATGCGCGATGGCCAGCTGGCCCAGATCGGCAACCCGTTTGTGGTCTACACCCGTCCTGCGGACCGTGCCACGGCCGAGTTCCTGGGCGACGCCGTGATCCTGGAGGCCTGGATGGAAGGGTCACTGGCCACCTGTTCGCTGGGAGGTATCCCGGTCCGGCGTCCGCCGGCCCAGGGCCGGGTCCAGCTCATGCTGCGGCCGGAGCAGATCCGGATCGCGGAGGACGGTCCCATCCATGGCGTGGTGGTCGAGACGGACTATTTCGGTCCGGAAACCACTGTCCGAATCCAGCTTGCTCCGGTGGTCCCCGATCCGAGCAAGCCGGTTGATCCGCACCAGCCCAAGGGCGGGGAAATCATCACCATCCGGCATTGGAACGCAATGCTGGCCCGCCCGGGCAACGAGCTGTCGCTGCGCGTGGTGGGCGAGGGAGTGGCATTCCCCTTCGCCTGACGCCGTTCCGTCCCGCGAGAAGTAGCTAACTATGACCTTGCCAGCAGCCAAGGTCACAGTTAGCGACCGTTCGGCATCAGTCGGCGGCCGTGGAGCGCTCCATCTCGACCATATCCACCGAGCCGAAGCGCCCCAAGGGACGCCAGCTGTCGACGATCATCACGATTCCCAGGATCCACAGCGAGAGGGTTACCGAGGCCGTGACGTCCGTGAACCAGTGGTAACCCAGGTACAGCCGGCTCAGCGCCACGGTCACGACTCCCACCACGACGACGACGGCGGCAATCACCCAGGGCAGGACCGTCACGGGCGGGGCCATTCGGGACAGCAGCAGGTAGCTGAGCACCAGCAGGAACACGGCGGCCCCCATGGTGTGCCCGGAGGGGAAAGAGAACGCGTCGTCCGGCCCCATCAGCATCTGGCCTGTGGGCGGACGGTGCCGCACCACCTGGTGTTTGACGATGGTGGAAAGGATGACCGTGCCCACCATGGCTGCCATCAGCAGCCCCGGCCTCCACAACTGCCGGCTCCGCCAGGCCCACAGCAGCGCGAAGGCAATGCCGATGACGGTCAGATAGGTCGGCGAGGAAATAGAGGTGACCGCCTCCAGGACGGTGGTGACGGCGGCGCTGCGGTGCGCCACCAGCCAGTCATGCGAAGGCTGGTCCAGCAGGGCCAGCCCGCTGCCGGAGGTGACCGAGGCCAGCACGAGCAGGAACAGCACGATCCCCACCACCAGCACGGCCGCACCGGAAATGTAAAGGCGTTTCCGCCGTCGTGGTTCAAAACCGGTCTCACCGACGCTCCTCAGCAGAGCTGCCATCGGGGAACCGGCGGAGGCCTTTCGGGCAGGCCGTGGCGCAGAAGTCATTGGACCATTGTGCACGCTCAAACTGGATGCGTGCTGGAGGTCCGCTGAATCAGGGGCCTCGCCGGGCGCCGGGCGGAGCTATTTGGGCAGGCGCTTCTGCGGATAGGGCGCCTCATGCCGGGCGAGCATGTCCACGAAATCGCGGATCTTCCGGGCCCGGACCTCGGCCGACTTCACCGATCCCACCCGGTACACCAGGGCGTAGCGGTTGGTGGAGGTCAGGACGTCGAACATGGCCTGGGCGCTTGGATTGCCGGCGATCGCGGAAGCGAGGTCCTCCGGAACCTGCGCGGAGCCCTGGCCCAGATAGGCGGACTCCCAGCGGCCGTCCGCCTTGGCTGATTCGACGGCGGCGCGGCCGGCCGGGCGCAGCCGCCCCTCCTGCTCCAACCGGTCGATCCGCAGCACGTTGTTCATCGACCACTTGCTCTTGGCCGTCCGCGGAGTGAACCGGGTGAGGTAGCTGCCCTGGTCCCGGCGGCCGATCACCCCGTCGATCCAGCCGAAGCTGAGCGCCTCGTCCAGCGCCTCGTCATAGGTCAGGGCGGTGACGGTTCCGCCCTTCTTGTGCAGCACCAGCCGCACGCCAGGGCTGACGACGTGGTTCTCCTCCAGCCAGCTGCGCCAGTGGCAGGCATCGGCCACCAGTAACTCGGGCAACTCAACAGCCATGTGCATACCCTAGCCGTTGTCTTCCCGCCCCTCCATCCTCCAGTTCCCATGCCCGCGGAGGCCGGAAGAAAATGGCGGTCTAGTCGGGAACCGGGCCGGCGCACCGTGCCGTTCTGACAACGCCCGGGCCCATCCGGTAGAACAGAGGCATGAGCGTTCGCACCCCCGACCCCTATCCCGGCTGGCTTTCCGAAGATGACCTCTATGAGGCGCGCAACCGACTGCCGATGATTTATGTCGAGGCGGTCCCGGTCCGGCTGGATCCGCTGGGCTACGTCAACGAGGTGGGGCTGTTGCTGCAGGCCGACGACGACGGCAACATGGTCCGCTCGCTGGTTTCCGGCCGCGTCCTCTACCGGGAGACCATCCGTGCCGCGCTCTTGCGGCACCTGGAGAAGGACCTGGGTCCGATGGCTCTGCCCCAGCTGCCCGTCAGCCCTGTCCCCTTTACCGTCGCCGAGTACTTTCCGGCACCGTCCCAGACCGGATTCACCGATGAGCGCCAGCATGCCGTGGCCTTGGCTTACGTCATTCCGGTGACCGGCGAATGCAGCCCCCGACAGGACGCCCTGGAGCTGACATGGATGTCGCCCCGGGACGTGCTCAGCCCCATGGTGCAGGACGAGTTCGCCGGTGGCCGCGGCGAACTGGTCCGCCAGGCACTGGCATATGCGGGCGTGAGCCAGCCGCTCTGACCGGAACGGTTTCCTATACTGGAATTTCGATACTTGGGGACGAAACGTAATGATCTGAGGACTGGCTGATGACGGAAACTGCTGCGGACCATAAGGGCGGGAACGGCTCCGCCCTCCGCTTCCAGAGCCTCCCGGC
>DATIMB010000207.1:0-1647 GCA_035475875.1 Micrococcaceae bacterium | reverse complement strand
ATCGCGGCCGTCGTGCCCGGCTTCGCCGATTACGAACGCAAGCTCGCCAATCCGTCCGGCTTCGTGCTGCCGCACGGCCCCCGCGACGGCCGGAAGTTCACCACGCCCAGCGGAAAGGCGATCTTCACCGCCAACCCACTGGAGTATCCCGAGGTGCCGGAGGGCCGCCTGCTGCTGCAGACCCTGCGCTCGCACGACCAGTACAACACCACCATCTACGGCAAGGACGACCGTTACCGTGGAATCTACGGCGGCCGGCGGGTGGTGCTGGTGAACCGTCAGGACCTGGAATCGCTGGGCATCGCCGACGGCGCGCTCGTTGACCTGGTCTCGGAATGGAAGGACGGCGTCCAGCGCCGGGCAGAGGGCTTCCGCACCGTTGCCTATTCGACCCCGGTAGGCTGCGCCGCGGCGTATTTCCCGGAAACCAACGTCCTGGTTCCGCTGGATTCCACCGCCGACACCAGTGGAACGCCCACCTCGAAGTCGGTGGTCATCCGCCTGGAACCGGCCACCCCCTGACTCCCACCCCTTGAGTGTGGAGCTCTGCCCCTAGTAACAGGCCTCGAAGGGGCAGACCTCCACACTCAACCTAATGGGGCGGAGGGGCTGGGGGCTTCCAGGGCAGCGGTATGGCGGGGAGCGTCTCGCCCATCTTGGCGCCGTGCGGCGGCACCAGCATCACGCCGTCGGCCGAGGCCAGGCCGCGCAGCATGCCGGAATCGGTGAACTTGGCAGGCGAGGCCAATCCGTAGACCAGGCGGTAAGGCACCAGCCGGGTCCGCCCGGGGTTGGGCTGGATGGGCGAGCCGCACGCCACCTCCAGGGTGCCGGGCCGCGGCCGGTTGCCCAGCCGGGCCAGCAGCGGGGCACCCAGGGTCAGCAGACCCATGAACGCCGCCAGCGGATTGCCGGGCAGGCCCACCAGGAACCGACCGTCCGGAAACTCCGCCAGCAGCGATGGGTGCCCGGGGCGCATGGCCACCCCGTCGACGATCATGGTTCCGCCAAGTTCGGCAATGGCCGGGCGCAGGAAGTCCGCGCTGGAACGTCCCGTGGCCCCGGTGGTGATGACGACGTCGGCCGGATCATCCACCGAGTCCTCCAAGGCAGTGACCATGGCCGCCAGGCTGTCTCCGGAGCGTTGCTGACCCACCACGGACCCGCCCAGCATCCGCACCACAGAATCAAGCTGGGGGGAAAAGGTGTCCCGGACCTGGCCCGGCTCCGGCAGCCCGGAGCTGATTACCTCGTCGCCGGTGAAGACCAGGGTCACGGCCGGCTGGCCCAGCACCTGCAGCTCGTCCAGTCCGGCCAGGGCCGCGAGTGCAATCTGCGCGGGGTTCAGGACCGTCCCGGATTGCACCAGCAGGTCCCCGGCCATGGCTTCCCCACCTGCTTTGCGGATGTGCTGGCCGCCCTTGGGTTCGCCCGGCTTCGCCTGACCGCTGAGCACCAGCACCGGCAGGCCCTCGTCATCGGTGGAGATCTGCCCGGACTCGCTGCGCAGCACGGATTTGGCCCCTGGCGGGATCAGCGCGCCGGTGACGATCGGGCTCGCCTGCCCGGAGACCAGCCGCTGGCCCGGCTCGGCAAGGATCCAGGGCGGACTGCCCGCCACCGCCCAGCCGTCCATGGCCGATGACG
>DATIMB010000206.1:0-11542 GCA_035475875.1 Micrococcaceae bacterium | reverse complement strand
TTGCCCTGGCAGGTGGCCAGCACCGCGTCCGCGTACTTTTCCTCGTCGTTGATGGAGTTGGGGAAGATGGCGGAGAACGTCTGCTGGGTGGCCCCGAGCGAGTCGGTGGCGGCGGCCTTCTCCTGCATCAGTTTGTTGATGGTGACGACGACGGCGGAAGAGTCCAGTCCGCCGGAGAGGGCGGTGCCCACCGGGACCTCGGACTGCAGCCGCAGCCGGACACCTTCGGTGAAGCGGTTGCGGTATTCGTCGATGACGGCGGGGCTGTAGGGCGTGCCGATCTTGGCGAGTTCGGCGAGTTCCTCCTTGAGCCGGGTGTAGGGGCTGATGGTGAACGCGCCTCGGCCTTCGTCGCTGGTGTCCAGCACCAGTTTTTCTCCGGGCATCAGCTTGTAGATGCCCTCGAAGAAGGTCTCCGCTTCCTCATCGTGGATGCGGAACTGGAGGTAGCGGAAGAGGATCCGCTCGTTCGGCTTGGGCTCGGGCGCGCCGGACGCCTTGGCGCCGGCCAGCAGCGGCTTGATCTCCGAGCCGAAGAGCAGCTTGGGGGCCCCGGTGCCGCCGATATTGGTGTAGTAGAGCGGCTTGATGCCGAAGTGGTCGCGGGCCAGCACCAGCCGGTTGTTTCTCCGGTCGTCAATGGCGAAGCCGAACATGCCGTTGAAGCGGTCAAAGGCCGCGTCGCCCCACTCCTCGTAGGACTGCAGCACCACTTCGGTGTCGGAGACGGTCTTGAAGCTGCGGCCCAGGGCCTCCAGTTCCTCCCGGAGTTCCAGGTAGTTGTAGACCTCGCCGTTGTAGACCAGGGCCACCTGTCCGTCCTGGCTGATCATCGGCTCCTGGCCGTGGGCAACGTCGATGATGGAGAGCCGGCGGTGGGCCAGTCCTACCTGTCCCTGCGCGTAGATACCCTCGCCGTCGGGGCCGCGGTGCTCAATACACCTGTTCATCTCCCGCAGGAGCGCTTCGTCTTCCCCAAAACCGTAGTAACCGGCGATTCCGCACATAGTGCCAACCTCATCTTTAGTTCGTCAGTCCACCGTCCATGCTACTGGGTCCGCCCTCGGCCACTTTCCAGGCTCGTCCCAGCCTGTCGGGGTGGCGCAGGCTGACGCCATATGATGATTTGGTGAGTAATACTGTATCCGCGCACGCATCGCCGGCTGTCGGCATCCTGGCACTGCAGGGCGATGTCCGTGAACATGCCAAGGCCGTGGAGGCCAGCGGGGGCCGTGCCGTGAGCGTGCGCCGCCCCGCCGAGCTGGCCGCCGTCGACGGTCTGATTCTTCCCGGCGGCGAGTCCACCACCATTGACAAACTGACCCGGATCTTCGGCTTGGCGCAGCCGCTGAGGGACCGGATTGCCGAGGGCATGCCGGTCTACGGCAGCTGCGCCGGCATGATCCTGCTCGCGGATGAGATTGCGGACCCCGCCACCGACCGTGACGGCCACCCGCAGCAGACCCTGGGCGGCCTCGACATCACCGTGCGGCGCAATGCCTTTGGCCGGCAGCGCGAGTCCTTCGAGACGGATCTGGAATTCCGCGGCCTGGCCGTCGCCGGCGAAGCCGAAACACCCGTGCACGCTGTTTTCATCCGGGCACCCTGGGTGGAACGGGTCGGCGACGGCGTCGAGGTCCTGGCCGGCGTGCAACTCCCCGGCGAAGAGGCGCGCGCGGAACTGGTCGGTGCGCGGCTCGGGGGTGCGACGGCGGAACCGGCCGATAGAATCGAAGGAAACACCCGAATCGAAGCCAGCACCCGCGCCGTCGCGGTCCGTTCGCGGCATCTGCTGGCCACGTCGTTCCACCCGGAAGTCACCGGGGAGCGGCGGATCCACGAACTGTTCATCCGCATGATTAGAGGAGAAGCGTAAAGCATGTCAGGCCACTCCAAATGGGCAACGACCAAGCACAAAAAGGCCGTCATCGACTCCCGCCGTGCCAAGTCCTTCGCCAAACTGATCAAGAACATCGAAGTGGCCGCCCGCATCGGCGGCGCCGACCTAAGCGGTAACCCGGCCCTGGAACTTGCTGTTTCCAAGGCCAAGAAGACCTCGGTGCCCAGCGACAACATCGACCGCGCCATCAAGCGCGGCTCCGGCCAGCTTGGCGAGGCGGTGGACTACCAGACCATCATGTACGAAGGCTACGGACCGCAGGGCACCGCCATCCTGATCGAGTGCCTGACGGACAACAAGAACCGTGCCGCCTCCGATGTGCGGCTGGCGGTGTCCCGCAACGGCGGAAATATGGGCGATCCGGGTTCGGTTGCCTACATGTTCACCCGCAAGGGCATCGTCTCGCTGCCCAAGAACGGGCTGTCCGAGGATGACGTGCTGATGGCCGTGCTGGACGCCGGAGCGGAGGAGGTCAAGGACGAGGGGGAAAACTTCGAGGTGATCTCCGAGCCGCAGGACCTCCCGGCCATCCGCAGCGCACTGGCCGACGCCGGCATCGAGTATGACACCGACGAGGCCGGCTTCGTCCCCTCGATGCAGGTGGAACTCGACGCGGACGGCGCCCGCAAGTTCATGAAGATCTACGATGCGCTCGAAGACCTCGATGACGTGCAGAACATCTACTCGAACGCGGACATGAGCCCGGAAGTCATGGCGCAGCTGGACGAGGACTGACCCTGCGCGTCCTGGGGGTGGATCCCGGCCTGACCCGCTGCGGGCTGGGCGTGGTGGACGTGGCCGCCAACCGGATGGCCACCCTGGTGGCCGTCGGCGTGGTGGGCAGTACCCCGGATCTGGGCCTGGATGCCCGCCTGCTGGTGATTGCCGAATCGATCGACACCTGGCTGGACCGGCACCGGCCGGACGTGCTGGCCGTGGAACGCGTCTTCTCCCAGCTCAATGTCAGCACGGTCATGGGCGTGGCCCAGGCCTCCGGCATCGTCATTGCCGCCGCTGCACGCCGCGGCATCCCGGTCGCCCTGCACACCCCCTCCGAGGTCAAGGCCGCGGTGACCGGCACCGGCCGGGCGGACAAGGCGGCGGTGACCCGGATGGTGACGAAAATCCTCCGGCTGGAGATCGCCCCGACCCCGGCCGACGCGGCCGACGCGCTGGCTCTGGCCATTGCCCACGCGTGGCGCCGCGGGCCCCTGCTGGCGCCGGTCTCCGGGCAGCCGGCCCAGCCGGGCGCGGCAGGGGCGGGAACGCCGTCGTCGTCCGCCGAGCCGGGGAAAGCCGCCCCCGGCCAGCTGGCGAAGGCCGGCCCCACCGCCGCGCAGAAACTCTGGCGCGAGGCCGAGGCCAGGGCCAAACGGAACAAGGAAAAATCCGGGCATAACTGGCGCTAGCGCGTGGCGGTCCGGCTGATTGTCGGTCCGCTGGGTAACCTACTAGTAAATATGTTCGGTTCCATCCCGGCCCGTTCCACTCCGTCCCATCCCCTTCCCTCCGTTTCTTCCAGCCCCACCCAATCCAGGTACAGCCCTTCCAGGAGATTCAATGATCAGTTTTGTCCGTGGACCCGTGGCCCACATCGGACTCTCCTCGGCGGTGATCGATGTCAACGGCATGGGGATGCTGGTCAACGCCACGCCCAAGACCCTCGGCGGTCTGCGGCTGGGCCAGGAGGCCACGGTCACCACCTCGATGATCGTGCGTGAGGATTCGATGACCCTCTATGGCTTCGGCAGTGAGGACGAACGCGAGGTATTCGACATCCTGCTCACGGTCAGCGGGATCGGACCCCGCCTGGCCCTGGCCGTGCTGGCGGTACTGGAGCCGGAGGATATCCGCGTCGCAGCCTCCGGCGGGGACGGCAAGACCTTCACCCGGGTGCCGGGCATCGGACCCAAGGTGGCTGGGCGGATTGTGCTGGAACTGGCGGGCAAACTGGTGCCGCACGGGACCGGGGCCAGTGCCGCGCCCACCGAGTCAGTCTGGAAGCCGCAGGTGATTGCCGCGATGACCGGGCTGGGCTGGTCGGAGAAGGACGCTGCGGCCAGCATCGACAAGGCGACGGCCGACGACGACGAGTTGCTGCGCTCGGGCAATGTCGCCGGGATCCTGCGGGCCACCCTGCGCTGGCTGGGCCAGGACGGGGCCCGCGCCGGCGGGAAGGTCGGGGCCCGTGGCTGAGGCCCAGCGCGGAACCGGCGCCGGTAGGGGAGCGGGACCAGGACACGGAGCCGGGGCCCAGCAGGGAGCCGGGGCCGAACCCGGGCAAAGAGCCGGAGCCGAACAGGGACAGGGCGGCGGACAGGGTTCCGGCGCCTTGGCGCAGCCGGAGTCGCTGGTCTCCGCGGCCGGCGAGCCGGAGGAGCGGGTGCTGGAGGCCGCCTTGCGGCCCAAGAACCTGGCTGATTTCGTCGGCCAGCAGCGTGTCCGCCGACAGCTCTCCCTGGTCCTGGAGGCCTCCCGGCTCCGCGGCCGCAGCGCGGACCATGTCCTGCTGTCCGGGCCGCCCGGTCTGGGCAAGACGACCCTGGCCATGATCATCGCGGCGGAAATGAATGCCCCGCTGCGGATCAGCTCCGGACCGGCCATCCAGCATGCGGGGGACCTGGCCGCCATCCTTTCCTCGCTTTCCGAAGGCGAGGTCCTTTTCCTGGACGAAATCCACCGGATGTCCCGCCCGGCGGAGGAAATGCTCTACATGGCCATGGAGGACTTCCGCGTGGACATCGTGGTGGGCAAGGGCGCGGGGGCCACAGCCATACCGCTTGAACTGCCGCCGTTCACGCTGGTCGGTGCCACTACCCGCGCCGGACTGCTGCCCGGGCCGCTGCGGGACCGCTTCGGGTTCACCGGACATCTGGAGTTCTACGCGGTGGAGGAACTGGAACTGGTGCTGCGCCGTTCGGCCGGCCTGCTGGACCTGAAGCTGACCAGCGCCGGCTTCGCCGAGATCGCCGGCCGCTCCCGCGGAACGCCCCGGATCGCCAACCGGCTGCTCCGCCGGGTGCGGGACTGGGCGCTGGTCCATGGCGTTGCCAGCATCGACGCGCGGACCGCCTCCGCTGCGCTGGACATGTACGAGGTGGACGCCCGCGGGCTGGACCGGCTGGACCGTTCCGTGCTGCATGCCCTGATCACCAAGTTCAACGGCGGACCGGTGGGCCTGTCCACCCTGGCCATCGCCGTGGGGGAGGAGCCGGAGACCGTGGAGACGGTGGCCGAGCCGTTCCTGGTCAGGGAAGGACTACTCGGCCGCACCCCGCGGGGACGCATTGCCATGGCCTCCGCGTGGGACCACCTGGGCCTGGAAATGCCCGCGCAGGCGTTCGCTGCGGGCGCACCGGCCCTGTTCGCCGTGGAATCCATGGGCCAGGAGGACATTCCGGATTGGCTCCCGGACGCGCCCTAACACGCAGTATTCAGGAAAACAGCTTAGACTGGTATGACGTCCGGCACGTGCCTTACCATCCCGGGCAACAATCATTAAAAAAACGAACGGAACTTAGCTGTGTTCACAAGCATTCTGGCCGACGCCACCGCCCCTGCCCTTGCAGCCGACGCCAACGCCAGCGCTGGTGGCTTCGACCCTATGACCCTGATCCTGCTGGCGGTCTTCGCCATCTTCATCTTCATGATGTTCCGCCGCCAGAAGGCGACCAAGAAGGCGCAGCAGGAACAGCAGGCGAAAATGGCCACGGGCGTGTCCGTGATGACCAACTTCGGCCTGTACGGCACCGTCCTGGCCATCGACGAGGCGGAGAACAAGGTTGTCCTTGAGCTCTCCCCGGGGAACACCGCCACCGTCCACCGCCAGACGATCACCAAGATCATCGCCCCCGAGCAGTCCACGGACGCCGTCCCGGACGATGCCTCCTCGCTGACGGGCGACTCGTCGTACCAGGCTGAGGCCGGGGAAAGCGCGCAGGAGACGCTGGCGCGCCTGAACCGGAACGGTGAGAACCAGAACAACCTGAACCTGAACAAGCAGGACCGGGACAGCTCCAACGAGAACTAGTCCGAACCTGGCCCGATGATCGCGGCAGGAAGCCGCTTCCTGCCGGGGGCTGTCGCCCTGCTGTGAACACGCCGGCTGCCCTGCCCGGACGGGCAGGGCAGCCTGAGCGCGTTGGTGGACCTGTGTGCACAGGTCCGCCGTCTGAACCGAATAGAAAGAACCCTTGATGGCAAGATCCCGCCCGACATCCCTGGCCCGCAGGACCCTCCTGTGGCTCGGGATCATCTTCATCGCCCTGGCCATGCTGCTTGGCGGCGGTTCCATGTTCGGCAAGGCCAGCTGGGCCCCCAAGCTCGGCCTTGACCTGGAGGGCGGTACCCAGATGATCCTGGCGCCCAAGGTGGAGGGCGGGAACGGGTCGGGCATCAACGCCGACCAGCTCAACCAGGCCGTCTCCATCATCCGCCAGCGCGTGGACGGCACCGGTGTAGCGGAAGCGGAAATCACCACCCAGTCGGGCCGCAACGTCGTCGTCAGCCTGCCGGGGACGCCCAGCACGGAGACCCGTGACCTGATCAAGGCCTCGGCCAACATGGTCTTCCGCCCGGTGATCCAGTCCGGCGCCGGCGCTGCGACCGCCAAGGATAAGCTGCTTCCCGAGGACCAGCTGCCCAAGCCGACCGCGGCCCCCAAGAACGCCAGCGATGACAACTGGATCGACGCCTCGCTGTACAAGACCTTCGAGACCACCAGCTGCGTTCCGCCGGTGACCGAACCGCCCACCAACGCGGATCCGGCCAAGCCGATGGTGGCCTGCGAGCCGGACACGCAGACCAAATACATCCTGGGACCGGTCGAAGTGCCCGGCAAGGACATCAGCGACGCCAGCTACGGGCTGCAGCAGGGCGCGCAGGGGACTACCACCAACCAGTGGGCTGTGAACCTGAAGTTCAACGCCGACGGCGCCACCAAGTTCAAGGACGTCACCACCCGGCTGAACGGCTACTACAACGCGAACCAGAACGACCCGAAGTCCCAGTTCGCCATCGTGCTGGACGGCCAGGTTATTTCCGCGCCCCGTTCGCAGGCCGTGATCACCGATGGCAACTCGCAGATCACCGGCAACTTCACCGAAACGTCCGCCAAATCGCTGTCGGATAAGCTGAAGTTCGGCGCCTTGCCCATCAGTTTTGACATCCAGAGCGAGCAGCAGATCTCCGCGACGCTGGGTGGCCAGCAGCTGGAAATGGGTCTGCTGGCGGGCATCATCGGCCTGCTGCTGGTGGTGGTCTACTCACTCTTCCAGTACCGGGCCCTGGGCTTCGTCACCATCTTCTCGCTGGTGGTGGCCGGCGGACTGACGTACCTGACCATCGCCATCCTGGGCTGGACCGCCAATTACCGGCTCTCCCTTGCCGGCGTGGCGGGCCTGATCGTGGCCATCGGGCAGACCGCCGACTCGTTCATCGTCTACTTTGAACGTATCCGCGACGAACTGCGCGAGGGCCGCGGCCTGGTCGCGGCAGTGGAAAACGGCTGGCGCCGCGCCAAGCGCACCGTGCTGGCCTCCAAGGCCGTGAACCTGCTGGCCGCCGTCGTGCTGTACTTCGTCGCCGTCGGCAACGTGCGCGGCTTTGCATTCACGCTGGGTCTGACAGCGATTGCCGACCTCATCGTGGTCTTCATGTTCACCCATCCCACCCTGCAACTGCTGGCCACCACCCGGTTCTTCAGTGAAGGGCACCGCTTCTCCGGGCTCGATCCGAAGCGGCTGGGGGCCATCCCGCTGTACCGCGGCGCCGGCCGGATCCGCACTCCGGACCTGGCCCCGGCGGGCAAGGCGCGGGGCAAGAACGCCGGAGCTGCGGCCGAGGCCGAGCGCCGGCAGACGATCGCCGAACGGAGACTGGCGGCACGCCAGGAGCAGTTGGCAGGCAGCAGATCCGCAGGCAGTTCCGGATCCAGCACCGACCGTTCCAAGGGCGCAGCTAAGGAGAACAACGAATGACCAGCTTCGCCAATTTCGGCAACGAGCTCTATTCAGGGAAACGTTCCTACAACTTTGTGGGCAAACGGAAAATCTGGTTCACCATTGCCCTGGTCTGCGTGCTGCTGTCCATCGTGATACCGGTCCTCAAGGGCGGCTTCAACCTGGGCATCGACTTCCGCGGCGGCTCGGAGTTCACCGTCTCGGACGTGGCCAACACGGACACCGTCCGCGGTGAGCGGGCGGTGACGGACGTCGTCGCCACCACCATTCCGCGTGTGACCAATATTGCCGGCAACACGATGCGGATCCAGACGGACAAGCTGACCGACGACGAGACCCTCAAGGTCAAGGCTGCGCTGATCAAGGCCTACGGCGTCAGCGAGGATAAGGTGACCTCCACCTTCATCGGCCCCACCTGGGGTGCGGACGTGACCAAGCAGGCGCTGCTGGGGCTGGGCATCTTCATTGTGCTGGCAGCGGTCCTGATGGCCCTGTACTTCAGGACCTGGCGGATGTCGGTTGCCGCCATCATCGGGCTGCTGGTGGTGGTGATCACCACGGCGGGACTGTATGCCGCCAGCGACTTCGAGGTGACGCCGTCGACCATCATCGGGTTCCTGACCATCCTGGGTTACTCGCTCTATGACACCGTGGTGGTCTTCGACAAGATCCGCGAGAATACCGCGGATATCGGTGCCTCCACCCGGCGGACCTTCGCGGAGGAGGTCAACCTGGCCGTCAACCAGACGCTGGTGCGCTCCATCAACACCATGATGGTCGCGGTCCTGCCGGTCGCCTCGATCCTGTTCATCGGCGCGTTCCTGCTGGGCGCGGGAACCCTGCGCGACCTGTCGCTGTCCCTTTTTGTCGGGATCATCATCAGCACGTTTTCCACCGTGTTCATCGCGGCGCCCATGTACGCCTGGCTGCGTTCCGGGGAGCCTGCGCTGGTGAAGCAGGCCAAGCGGGTGCAGCAGCGCCGGGCCGCTGAGAAGGCGGCGGTCCTGACGGCCGACGACGGCAGCGTCACCGCTTAACGCGGAGGGGTGCCGCCGCAGCGCGTCAGGGGTGCCCCTGCAGCACGGAGGGGTGCCGCCCGAGCAACCCCAGGAGGGTGCCGCCGCAGCAAGCAGGAGGACCGCTGGCGGGGATGCCGGGCATAGACTAGAGGAATTCCCCGGGGGCAGGACGTGTTGGCACTATGAGTGGTTGTTGGCACTTGAGCGGTTAAGGAAGAAGAAGTGGACGAGCACGGGACCTCAACCGGACAGGTTGCGGAAACTCATGCCGCCGCGCCACGGCGGACGGGAACGGCTCCCGCGGAGGCAGCAGGCCCTCAGGCCGGCCCTGCGGTGGTTGAACTACGCCCAACCTTCCCCGGCCGCCGGGAGCGCACCCGGGCCCGGTTGGCCCGGCTGACCGGGCGCGGAAGCAGTGGCTATTCACCCATCCTGGAGCCGCTGCTGCGGACCGTGCGGGCCAACAACCCCAAAGAGGACTTCGACCTGATCCAGCGGGCCTTCGTGGTAGCCGAGCGCAGTCACCAGGGCCAGAAGCGCAAGAGCGGGGACCCCTACATCACCCACCCGGTGGCCGTGGCCACCATCCTGGCCGAACTCGGGATGACCGGCACGACGCTGGCCGCGGCACTGCTGCACGACACCGTGGAAGACACCTCCTACACCCTCGATGAGCTGCGCCGGGACTTCGGCAACGAAGTTGCCATGCTGGTGGACGGGGTGACCAAGCTGGACAAGGTTACCTTCGGGGAGGCCGCCCAATCCGAGACCGTGCGCAAGATGGTCGTGGCGATGGCCAAGGACATCCGCGTGCTGGTGATCAAACTGGCCGACCGGCTGCATAACGCCCGGACCTGGCGGTTTGTCTCGGCCGAATCCTCCGGACGCAAGGCCCGCGAGACCCTGGAGATCTTTGCTCCGCTGGCACACCGGCTGGGGATGAACACCATCAAGTGGGAGTTGGAGGATCTGTCCTTCGCGGCCCTCTATCCCAAGGTCTACGAAGAGATTGTCCGGATGGTGGGGGACCGCACGCCGGAGCGGGAGAAGAGCCTGGCGGTGGTGCGCAACCAGATCGCCGAGGATCTGCGGGAGGCCCGGATCAAGGCCACCATCACCGGCCGGCCCAAGCACTATTACTCCATTTACCAGAAGATGATTGTCCGCGATAAGGACTTCGATGACATCAATGACCTGATGGGCGTGCGCGTGCTCGTCGACTCGGTCCGTGACTGCTATGCCGCGCTGGGCTCGATGCATTCGCGCTGGAACCCCCTGCCCGGGCGGTTCAAGGACTACATCGCGATGCCGAAGTTCAACATGTACCAGTCGTTGCATACGACGGTCATCGGCCCCGGCGGCAAACCGGTGGAGATCCAGATCCGTACCCACGAAATGCACCAGCGGGCAGAATACGGCGTGGCGGCGCACTGGAAATACAAGACGCAGCCCAAGGCCGGGACTGGCACGGGCAAGTCCGGTGAGAGCGATATGAACTGGCTCAGGACACTGGTTGACTGGCAGCAGGAGACGTCCGACCCGGGCGAGTTCCTGGACTCCCTGCGCTTCGAAATCAACGCCCGCGAGGTCTTCGTCTTCACGCCCAAGGGCGAGGTGATGGCACTGCCCGCCGGTTCCACCCCCGTTGACTTCGCCTATGCCGTACACACCGAGGTGGGGCACCGGACCATCGGCGCCCGCGTCAACGGCAAGCTGGTTCCGCTGAACAGCGAACTCAACCACGGCGACTGGGTGGAAATCTTCACCTCCAAGGCCGAGGGCGCCGGCCCCAGCCAGGACTGGCAGAACTTCGTCAAGAGCCCGCGGGCACGGAACAAAATCCGCCAGTGGTTCACCAAGGAACGCCGCGAAGAGGCCATCGAAAAGGGCAAGGAACTGCTCACCCGCGCCATGCGCAAGCAGAACCTTCCCCTGCAGCGGCTGATGACGCACGACGCGCTGATGGCCGTGGCCCAGGATCTGCGCTATCCGGACATCTCCGGACTGTATGCGGCGGTGGGGGACGGACACAGCTCCGCCCAGGCCGTGGTGGAGAAGCTGGTCGATTCGCTGGGTGGCCATGACGCCGCCGAGGATGAGGCAGCCGAGACGATCTCACCCAGCGCCCCGAGCCGCCCCCGTTTCTCCGACTCCGGCGTGATGGTCCGCGGCGTGGGCGATGTCCTGGTCAAGCTGGCGCGCTGCTGCACGCCGGTCCCGCCGGACTCCATCGTCGGGTATGTCACCCGCGGATCAGGCGTGTCGGTGCACCGCTCGGACTGCCGGAACATGCAGAACCTTCGGGACGAGCCGGAACGCCTGGTGGACGTGGAATGGGCCCCAACCCAGTCCAGCGTGTTCCTGGTGGAAATCCAGGTCGAAGCGCTGGACCGTAAGAGCCTGCTCTCCGATGTCACGCGCGTGCTGTCGGATAACCATGTGAACATCCTCTCCGCCAGCGTCCATACCTCCAGCGATCGGGTTGCCCTCTCCCGCTTCGCCTTCGAAATGGGCGATCCGAAGTACTTGCACCACGTGCTCAGCGCCGTGCGTCGCATTGATGGGGTCTTTGACGTCTACCGCACCACTGGGGCCCAGCGCCGCAGTTAGGCGGCCGCCTGAGGACACATCTGCTGGCGCATCCGCTCTCTGCCGCTGGCGCT
>DATIMB010000205.1:0-3235 GCA_035475875.1 Micrococcaceae bacterium | reverse complement strand
GTGTCCTTGATCTTGCCCGCGTCGGCATCGCGGTCGGCGGCAGCTGCGCCCTCGAGGGTCTTCAGGTCCGATTGCAGGTTCGCCGGAAGCTTGCCGAAGCCGGTCTTGTGGTGGATCAGCAGGTAGGCGACCTCGTGGGCGTTATCGCCAAAGCCTGGCTTGCCCTGGATATCGATCCGCAGCTCCTGCCGCAGCACCCGGACGAACGGATGCTTGCCGGGGTGTTTGGCCGTAGTGCTGGTGCTGGGAGAGGCACTGCTGGTGGGGCTGGAGGCCGAGGTGCTGGCGGCCATCACGGAACCGGACGACGACGACGTTCCCGCCAGGGCGGTGCCTGCGGAAGGTGACTGGCTGGAATTGGCCGCGGAAGCCGCCGTCGCGCCGAAGACGGCGGCCCCGAGCAGGACCGTGCCGCTGGCAGCCGCGATGGCACGATTGCGCCAACGACGCTTCGTGACAGGACCGCCCGGGGCGGCGGGGCCCTGGATAAATGCCGGACCGTTGCCGGCTGCGGGACGCTGGCCGGCTGCCTGATGCTGGAGGCCTGCATAATCTTGGCCGGCCGCCGGATCGTTCCCGGATGCGGGGATGTTTGGAACGGTGTTCATGATGCTCCTTGCTAGATGACTGTTCCACTATGGCCCAGCCGCATCCGCCACAGGTTCGATGAATGTAAGAGCCAGGTAAAGTGTGGCGGACCGTTCCGCGGCGTGCGGGCTGCCGGGGTTCAATAGAGGCATGGAGCAATCAAGCATGCCGGCGGCCGACCCGGCCCGGGGGCTGGTGCTGATTGTGGAGGACGAGCGAGCCATCGCGGACGTGCAGCGGCTCTACCTCACCCGTGTCGGTTATGGCGTCCACGTGGAGGCGACCGGCGAGGCAGGTCTGGAGCAGGTCCGCAAGCTGCGCCCGGTGGCCATCGTGCTCGATGTCGGTCTGCCCGGGATCGACGGGATCGAGGTTTGCCGCAGGCTGCGGGCGCAGCAGGACTGGACGCCGATCATCTTCGTCACCGCGCGGGACGAGGAGGTGGACAAGCTGCTGGGCTTGGAATTGGGCGGCGATGACTACCTGACCAAACCTTTCTCACCACGGGAACTGGTCACCCGGCTCAAGGCGGTGCTGCGCCGCAGCGCCGGTCCGCTGCGCAGTGCGGTCCTCCGCGTCGGGGCGGTAGCGCTGGACCCGGACAACCGCACTGTGAGCGTGGACGATGCGCCGGTGGAGCTGACCGCCAAGGAATTCGACGTGCTTGCCTACCTGCTGGCCAGCCCGGGCCGGGTCTTCAGCCGTGAACAGCTGCTCTCCGCCGTCTGGGGCCAGGCCAGCTACAGCGCCGGCAGGACGGTGGACGTGCATATTGCCCAGCTGAGATCCAAGCTGGGCGACGCCAGTCCCATCCGGACCCTGCGCGGAGTGGGTTACACCGCCAGCGCCGGGGGCCAGGCGCAGCTGCCGGGCCAGAAGCAAGCCCCGCGCACCGTCGCGTCCGGCGACGTGCCCACTGCCGCGCCCGCGGCGACTGACGACCGGCGTCGCCCGTGAAGGCGTGGCTGCGCTCGCTCGCGGGCGGCATCACCATGGTGACCGCCGCCGTCGCCATTCTGGCCGTGCTGGTCACCGGCCTGGTGGCCTTCCCGTTGATCCGGGCCGCCGCCGTCGACCAGGCCAAGGAGCAGCTCGCGCGCCAGGCCGACGCCTTCGCTGCCACCCCGGTGGCCTCCCAGGCGCTGGACCTGCGTGAGCGGCACCTGCTGGGACCTGACAATTACGAGGTGTCCACCATCGCCGCGGATGGCTCCGTGAGCGGTGTTGCCAGCCAGCTGCTAGGGGCGGGCGAGGTGCGGCGCGTCCTGTCCGGACTGAAGATTTCCCGCACGGTCAACCAGGGCGGCGTGCAGTTGCTGGTGGAGGCGCGGGCCCTCAAACGGGGCGGCGCTATTGTGCTGACCCGCTCGCTGCAGGACGTCAACGCCGCCTCCGCCCAGGTGCTGCAACGGACCCTGCTGGCGCTCGCCGCCGGACTGCTGATCGCCGTGCTGGCCGGGACCCTGCTGGCGCGCTGGCTTTCCCGTCCGCTCGTCCGCACGGCTGCCGCCGCGCGCCGGATGGCAGCGGGCGAGCGCGCCGTTTCGCTGGCACCCTCCGGGGTGACGGAGGTGCGAGACGTTGGTTTGGCGGTGAACACCCTCGACCATGCTCTGCTGGCCAGCGAGGGACGGCAGCGGGAGTTCCTGCTATCCATTTCGCACGAGATCCGCACGCCCCTGACAGCCCTGCGCGGCTATGCCGAGGCGATGCTGGATGGCCTGATCCCGGCGGAGGAGATGGCCGCGGTGGGACAGACGCTGGCAGCGGAGACGGATCGGCTGGACGGTTTTGTCCGCGACCTGCTGGAGCTGGCGCGGCTGGAGGCGGACGATTTTGCCCTCGACGTGCAACCGGTGGACGTCGCGGCGCTGCTGGGCCAGGTGGAGGCGGCCTGGCGCGGCGGCGCGGCACAGGCCGGTGTCCGGCTGGAGCTTCGCTTGGAGCTGGGGCAGGCCGGCGGCGAGCCACTGCTGGTGGCCACCGACGGCCAGCGGCTGAGGCAGATCATCGACGGATTGGTGGGCAACGCGCTGCGGGTCACGCCTGCGGGACAGCCGCTGCTGCTGCGGCTTCGGTTGGAGCGGCCGACGGCGGCTGCCGGGGTACCGCTGCCGGGCACCGTGCCCGCGGCGGACGGAACTGAGGCGTCCGGGGAGGCCGGGCCCTCGGTGTCTGCGTCGGAGGGAGCTGCCGCATCTGGCCAGTGGCACCCCGCGTCGGAGGGAGCTGCCGCATCTGGCCAGTGGCACCCCGCGCCGACGGGAGCTGCGGCACCCGGCCAGTGGCACCCCGGCGAAACAGACGTGGTGGCCATAGACGTGCGGGACAGCGGACCCGGGCTGAGTGCAGAAGATGCCGCCGTCGCGTTTGAACGCGGCGTCCTGTTCCGCCGCTACGCCGGGCAGCGGCCGGTGGGCAGCGGACTCGGCCTCTCGATTGCAGCCAGATTGGCGGAACGGCTGGGCGTGCGGCTCTCCGTGGAACCGGTCGACCCCGCCGAGCCCGGCGCCTGCTTCTGCCTTCGTCTTCCGCGCGTCTTCATCGCGCACCTCTGAGCGTTCACCACCGCCGCGTACCGGCCCGGCAGACCCGCCCGGCGCAACCGTCGTCGTCGCGCCTGGTCCAAGGTAGCCAGGCGGACCCG
>DATIMB010000204.1:0-1518 GCA_035475875.1 Micrococcaceae bacterium | reverse complement strand
CGGCGAGGAGGGCTGTCCGGACCGCGGCTGCCATCGCCACCGCCCCCGGAGTATCCCCATGCAGGCAGATGCTCTGCGCCCCAACCTCAACCATGCTCCCGTCCACGGCCTGCACCTTGCCTTCGGTCACAAGCCGGAGGACATGCGCCACCACGGCGTCAGTATCATGCAGCACGGCGCCCGGTTCACGCCGCGAAACCAGGGTTCCATCCGGATTGTAGGCGCGGTCCGCGAAGGCCTCGGTCACCGTGCGCAACCCCGCTGCTGCAGCCGCGCGCTGGATTTCGGAGTGCGGCAGCACCAGGAGCGGAAGCTGCGGGTCCACCTCCAGCACGGCCTCCACCACCGCCTGGGCCTGGGCGCCGTGGTGGACAATCGTGTTGTAAAGGGCGCCGTGCGGCTTGACATAACGGACCTGCGTTCCGGCCGCCTTCGCCAAGGCCTGCAGTGCGCCGATCTGGTAGACCACGTCGTTGGTCAGTTCAGCCGGAGCGATGTCGATGAATCGCCGGCCAAAGCCTGCCAGATCGCGGTATCCGGGGTGGGCGCCGACGGTGACGCCGGCAGTGGCAGCGGCCCGGCAGGTGGCACGGATGCCGCTCGGATCCCCCGCATGGAAGCCGCAGGCGACGTTGACGCTCGAGACGGAGTCGATGATGGCGGCGTCATTCCCGAAGCTCCAGTTACCGAAGGACTCACCGACGTCGCTGTTGAGGTCAATGCTGTGCTGACCGGTCTGGCTCATTGTGATCCCTATCTCAAGATGCTGGTATCACAAGCATGCCCCATCGGCAGGAATTGTTCAACAATCTAAGGATTGTTGTTTAGTCCTCCAGCGGTCCCAGCCACGCATTCGCCACGGTGTTGTGCGCGGATTCCCCGTCGGAGGGATGGAAGATCCCGGCCAGCACGTCCCGGTACAGCCGGCCCAACTCGTTGCCGGCAAAGTAGGTTCCGCCTCCGGAGACGCGGATGGCAAGGTCGACGACGTCCCGCGCCGTCTCGGTGGCCCGCACTTTCAGCCCCACCAGCTTGGGGAACCATAGGGCCCCGTGGTCGACCTTGGCGTCCACATCCGCAGTAAGCCCGGACAGCTGCGGATAAAGCCCGTCCATGGCGATGGCGGCGTCGGCCACCTTCCAGCGGATATCCGGGTCCTGGGCATAGGAACGTCCGTTGTATTTCTTTGAGCTGCGCCCACGGGCCGCTTCGACGCCCAGTTGCAGTGCCCGCTCGCCGATTCCGGTGTAGACCGCTGCCAGCAGGGTCTCGAAACAGGCGAAGATCGCGAAGATCAGCGGGTCTGCATTGGGGCCGACGGGGAGTTTACGGAAGACCCTCTCCGGCGGGGCCACGGCGCCTTCCAGCAGGGTGGTGTTGGATTGGCTGGCGCGCATGCCCAGGGTGTCCCAGTCCTGGCGGATGGTGTAGCCCGGGGTGCTGCGGGTGATGAAGGCGTGCACCAGGGCGGGTTCACTGCCGCTGCTGTCCTTGCCGAAGATGCCCAGCCGCGTCCAG
>DATIMB010000203.1:0-2514 GCA_035475875.1 Micrococcaceae bacterium | reverse complement strand
CCGACGTCGCCGATGCCAACCAGCAGCGGCAGCCGTGCGACGGCGCCGAAGTGCAGGCTGGCCACCGAATACATCCCCAACGGGAAGACAATGCTCCACAACCCGGCCTCGTAGCGCAGGGGTTGACGATGGACCACGTGGCGCCAGAAACCGAAAACCAGCAGCAGCGGCACCCACCACGCGCCGAAGGCCCACAGCAGGTAGGTCAGCCCGGAGACCAGATGCGCGGTCGCCTGAATAACCGGCAGCTCCGCCGGCAGCGCCAGGATGGTGGAGCCGGCCAGCACGGTGATGGCCGTGGCACCCATGTAGATCCAGTAGGACGGGTTGAGGTTCAAGGGGCTGGGCGGTGTGGTCAACAGTTTGAGGGTGATGATGGTGGCGAGCATCAGGTAGAGCATCACTCCGATCCCCCACATGGCCACCGCGACAGCCGCCAGCAGGTGGTTGCTGTATTCCTTGCCGAGCGTGGCCGAAGCGGTGGCAAGGGATTGCGTGCCCACCACCCACAGGAACCAGCTGCCGTCCGCCTCGGCAGCGCTGGGCCCGGTTCGGGCCCGCAGAAACAGGCTGGCCGGGAGCCCGTAGGTAAACAGCAGCCAGAACGGTACGCTGATCGCCGCGAGCACAATGGTCACGGCCGGGGCACCGGGGGAATAGGCACGGACGCCGACCACATTGAGGGCGGCGACAAGGGTGAACAGTCCGAACATCCGGGCCGGGTCCCGGGCGTCGCGCAGCACGTCGGCCCGGTAGGAAACGAACCGCCAAACCGAGGCCGCGGCCAGCACAACAAGTCCGGCGGCGGCGATAACCAGCAGGGCCACGGACTCAACCGGCATGCCGATACCGTCAAATGCATCCGAGACGATGCCGGTGGCCATCACGAACGCGAAGGCCCCGACCGGCAGGCGCTGGACGCCGCTGCCCCTGGCTGCCCGGAAGGGCGCCTCTCCCCCGGCCGGCATCAGATCACCTGCTTCGGCCGGAACCGATCGCCGGCGGGACGGCCGCATCAGGGCACCCGCTCCAGCCATTCCCGGGTGCCGAACTTGGCGGCGACCCGGTCGGAGGCCTCAGCCAGCTCAGCGGCGGTGACCGACGTCGTCGTCGCTCCGTACCGGCCAGCGAAAGTCTCCATCATCCGGGAGATAATCTCCGCGCGCGGCACCCCCGTCTGCCGGCGCAGCGGATCGACGCGCTTCTTGGCTGAAGCGGTGCCCTTGTCCGAGAGCTTCTCCTTGCCGATACGCAGCACCTGGACCATTTTGTCCGCGTCGATGTCGTAGGACATGGTCACGTGGTGCAGCATGCCGCCGTTGCTGAGCCGCTTCTGCGCCGCGCCGCCGATCTTGCCCTGGTCCGTGGCGATGTCATTGAGTGGCACGTAGAACGCCTTGATGCCCAAGGATTCCAGCGCGGCCATTACCCAGGCGTCCAGGAACGGGTAGGAATCCGCGAAGCTCAGCCCGTCCACCAGGGTCTGCGGCAGGTACAGCGAGTAGGTAATGCAATTGCCGGCTTCCATGAACATGGCTCCGCCGCCGCTGATCCGGCGGACCACCTTGATGCCGTACCTCTCCACTCCTGCGGGCTCCAGCTCATTGCGCACCGACTGGAAACTGCCGATCACCACGGAGGGCTCCTGCCAGTCCCAGAAGCGCAGCGTCGGGTTCCGCCGGCCGGCGCCGACTTCCTCCGTCAGCACCTCGTCCAGCGCCACATTGACCTCGGTGGGCAGCACGCTGGGCGGAATGACTTCCCATTGGTGGTCCCGCCAGCCGGTGGCCTTGGCCAGGGCGCGGCGCACGGCGACGGCGACGGCCTGGGCGGAGAGGCCGAACAGGACGACGCCGGGAGGCAGCGCCGCGGTGATGGCATCGGCCAGCTCCGTAGACGAGGAGGCCGCGCCGATGCCGTTGAGGGCGGCATTGATGTCATCCAGCGCCTCGTCCGGTTCCAGGAAGAAGTCGCCGCTGATGGAAACGTTGGCCAACCGATCCGCGGTAACGTCAAAATCCGCCACGACCAGTTTGCCGCCCGGGACTTTGTATTCGCCGTGGAATTGGGGTGCCATAGCTCCATCCTGCCAACGAAAAAGGCCCGCACCAAACGGTGCGGGCCTTTTCGATACTGCTCTTTGCTGGTCTTTGCGGCAGCTTTACTTCTTGCCGAAGCCCTTGAAGCGGGCGTTGAAGCGCTCGACGCGGCCGGCGCTGTCCATGATGCGCTGCTTGCCGGTGTAGAACGGGTGCGACTCCGAGGAGATTTCGACGTCGATCACGGGGTACGTGTTGCCGTCTTCCCACTCAATGGTCTTGTCCGAGCTGACCGTGGAACGGGTCAGGAACTTGGTGCCGGAGGCCAGGTCGTTGAATACGACGGCTGCATACTTCGGGTGGGTATCAGTCTTCACGGTTTTGCCTTTGTTCAGTCGCCTGGATTTTGCCAGGCGGATATTTCCAGTCGGATTCATTTCCAGTCGGAATGGACAGGTGGCCACTGGGGCCAGCT
>DATIMB010000202.1:0-4916 GCA_035475875.1 Micrococcaceae bacterium | reverse complement strand
CGATGCCGGCGAAGTAGGCCCCGGTGGCGAAAGTCAACCGGTATGTTCCGGTTGCCAGCCGTTCGGGGCCAAGGTCTTTCACCCGCCCGTCAGCATCTGTGGTGCCCGTAGCAATCTGGGTCCAAGCCTCGCCGTCGCGGGCGTGGAGCTCGACGGCGACACCTGCAGCAGGTTTCCCGGCCGCGGTATCCAGAATGTGGGTGGTCACGTGGGAGATGGTCATGGCGTTACGGCTCCTTCAAGTCGCAGGATGGCTATCTCGCGGAGTTGCTGGGCAACTATGGGCGCTTCCTCCTTGGGGAAGTGCGCCAGGCGTTCGTTCAACGCGTCCAGGATGTCGCGGGCGCTGCGGCCTTTGGCGCGGATCAGGAAGACGCGGCCAAATTTCTCCTCGTAGGCGCGGTTGCCCGCGGCCAGGGCCTCGGTGATCTCCGCGTCGGAGGGGTCGACGCCGGCCTGTTCCGAGCGCGACAGGCTCGCCTCGGTGCTCTGGCCGGCTGCCCTCTCACCGATCCGCGGATGGTGGGCCAGGGCGGCTTCGATCTCGGCGTCGGTGAAGGGGTTAGCGGCCTGCCGTGCAAACCCTGTCAGGGCTTCCGGGCTGCCGAAGGGGCGGGCGTCGGCGATCTCATCGATCCAACGTTGAACGTCAATACAGGGGCGGAGGACCGATACAATGTCAGAGCGGTCCCCGCTGTTAAATTCCTCAAGCATCATTGCTTGTCTGTTTCCTCGTTCAATGCTGGCATCCACGGTGTACGGCTATACGGAACGTCTTTCTTTTATTCCGTATCGTGGAACTGTTATTTCAGCATATGTAATAGTGAAGCCGATCACATGGGGAGCTGTCAAGCCCTAAGCGGAGACATTTTTCTTCGCGTGCCGGATTTTTGCACTGGACAACACATGCTGGTGCGAATGTGCTTGAAGCGGCCAAAGTGGGACCGTGTGTGCTCATCCGGAAGCCTATCTGTTGCCCAGCGCGAAGTGCACAGGATTGCCCAGTGCAAAAAGCACCAGTGCAAAGCCGCCACTGCAAAAAGCGCGATGGCAAACGGCGCACGGTGCAAAAAGGCGCACGCCACCGAGGTGGCGTGCGCCCTGATGAACGCGGGTGGAATGCTAGGTCACATGCTTTCCAGCCGGCTGCGCAGGTCCGCGACGTGCCCGTCCGCCGACACGTTGTAGTCCGCCAGGGCCACCTTGCCCTCGCCGTCGACCACGACCGTGGACCTGAGGATGCCCTGCATGGCCTGGCCGTTGACGACCTTGTCCCCCCAGGCGCCCCAGCGGCTTGCCACCTCGTGATCCTTATCGGCAAGCAGGGGGTAAGTCAGGGCAAAGTCATCGGCAAAGGCAGCGAGTTCTTCCGGAGCGTCCGGCGAGATGCCCACCACGCGGTAGCCGGCGGCGTTGAGGCTGTCCAGGCTGTCGCGGAAGTCGCATGCCTCGGTGGTGCAGCCGGGTGTTGCAGCTTTCGGGTAGAAATAGACGACGACGTTCTGGCCGGCGAAGTCGGAGAGCGACACCTGCTTCCCGGTGGAGTCCGCAAGACTGAACCCCGGTGCCTGCTGGCCGATCTCAAGTTGGACGGTCATGTCTTCTCCTCTTCGTGGCAATTATTTTCGCATGATGAAAATCAGTTGTTACATCATGAAATAAGATAATCGGCCCGGCTGCGCATGGTCAACGCCGCTGATGCTCAACGCCGCTGTTCATGCCTACTGTGTCTCTGGCAGGGCGGTGCTTTTGCGCAGGATGACTTCGCCGGTAATCGGCGCCCCCGATTCAGGCCCGGCGCCGGGCAGTACGCTGGAGATCGCCTGGCTGCCGATCTCCTCCAGCGGCAGGCGCACGGTGGATAGTCCGGGCCGGAAGTCCCGCAGGGTCTCGATGTCGTCGAATCCGGCCAGTCCTATGTCCTTGGGCACCCGGATTCCGCGCTTGCGCAGGGCTGCCATGGTTCCGATCGCCATCACGTCGTTGGCGGCAAAGATGCAGGTGGGAACGCCGGGTGAACCCGGCGCCAGCTGGGCGGCAATCATGAGCCCTGCACGGTAGCCGCCTTCTCGGTTAAAGCCCACCCGGAGCACCTGGGCTGCGTCCTTTCCGGCCTCCGCCAGGCCGGCCTGAAACCCTGAGAGCCGGTCATCGGAGGTGGAGAGGCCCTCGGGGCCGGCGATGGCAATGAAGTGCTGGTAGGGCATCCCGGCCAGCTTGAGCGCCAGGTCCCGGCTCAGGTCCCGGTTGGGTATGCCAACAACCTGGAGTCCGTCCGCTTCGCCGGAAAGGCCGGTAATCTGCTGCCCGATGACCGACACCCGGCCGCCGTTGCTGCGGTACCGTTCCAGTTCGCGGGCGAGGGCGCTGTTATCGTCATGGTCCTCCTCGCGGGTGGAGCGCGAACCGGCAATGACTATGGCATCCGCCCGGCGGCCGGCAAATGCCGCCACAGCTTGCTGTTCTTCGGCGGGAGTTCCACCCGTGCTGGCCAGCAGTACGACCTTTTTGTGCTGGGCGGCCGCCCGCTGCACGCCACGGGCAATGGTTGAGAAATAAGGATCTGCAATGTCGTGGACGATGAGGCCGATGAGCCCGGTACTCGCGCGGGCCAAGGCCTGGGCCTGGGCATTGACGATGTATCCCAGCTCCATTGCGGCACCCCGGACCCGTTCGGCAATTTCGGTGCCAGGGGTGCGGGCGGAGCCGTTGAGCACACGGGAAGCCGTGGCCGGGGAAACGCCCGCGAGTTTAGCGACTTCGTTCAGCGTGCTGGCTGCCAATGGTTCTCCTAGGAGGCTGTGGGTCTGCAACATTATCGCAGAACGACGCCTGCAAGGGGAATGCGCTTGCCAAGGGACCCTTTATGGCTCATGCTTGAGACAACGGAATGCGCTTTCCCATGGCCCAATAAACCAGCGAGGGACCCACCGGGAGAAAAGCCAGCGGTAGGGGAAAGCACCACGAAACCGACGGAGGAAAAATGGGCATGGAAACCAAAACGCTGCGGATCGCCATGAACGGCATCACCGGACGGATGGGGTACCGGCAGCACCTGCTGCGCTCCATCCTGCCCATCCGCGATGCCGGGGGCTTCGAGCTGGAGGACGGAACAAAGGTCCAGGTGGAGCCGATCCTGGTGGGCCGGAACGAGGCAAAGATCCGCGAACTGGCGGAGCAGCACAAGGTGTCCGAATGGAGCACGGACCTGGATTCGCTGATCGCCGACCCCACCGTGGACGTTGTCTTTGATGCCTCGATGACCAGCCTCCGCGCCGCCACCTTGAAGAAGGCGATGGCGGCCGGCAAGCACATCTTCACGGAAAAGCCCACGGCGGAGACGCTGCAGGAGGCAGTGGAACTGGCCCGTCTGCAGAAGCAGTCCGGCGTGACGGCCGGCGTGGTGCATGACAAGTTGTATCTGCCGGGTCTGGTGAAGCTGCGCCGGCTCGTCGATGAGGGATTCTTCGGCCGGATCCTCTCGATCCGGGGCGAATTCGGCTACTGGGTCTTCGAAGGCGACGTCCAGGCAGCACAGCGTCCGTCCTGGAACTACCGCAAGGAGGACGGCGGCGGCATGACGACGGATATGTTCTGCCACTGGAACTACGTCCTGGAAGGCATCATCGGCAAGGTCAAGAGCGTCAACGCAAACACCGTCACGCATATCCCCACCCGGTGGGACGAGCGGGGCAAGGAATACCAGGCAACGGCCGACGACGCCGCGTACGGAATCTTCGAGCTGGAGACCCCGGCAGGGGAGCCGGTGGTGGGGCAGATCAATTCGTCCTGGGCCGTGCGTGTCTACCGGGACGAACTGGTGGAGTTCCAGGTGGACGGAACGCTTGGCTCTGCGGTCGCCGGACTGAACAAGTGTGTCTCGCAACAGCGGGCAAACACACCTAAGCCTGTGTGGAACCCTGATCTTCCGGTGACTGAATCGTTCCGCAGCCAGTGGCAGGAGGTCCCGGCCAACGCGGAGCTGGACAACGGCTTCCGGCTGCAGTGGGAGGAATTCCTGCGCGACGTCGTCGCCGGCCGCGAACACCGCTTCGGTCTGCTCTCCGCCGCCCGCGGGGTTCAGCTGGCGGAGCTGGGCCTGCAGTCCTCTGCCGAGCGGCGGACCCTGGACATTCCGGAGATCGTGCTCTGATGCCCTCGCTGATCCTTCCCACCGCCGACGGCGGCACGCACCGCTACGCACTTCGGCCCGCCACAGGCTGGGGCCGGCCGGCCGCGCCGCTCACCTCCCGGCACGCCTATGCCGCCGCGCATGTCATCCCGCTGATCGACGCGGACAACACTCCCGGCGCCCCGGCCCAGCTGGACTGGGATGCGACGCTGGCCTACCGCCACGAGCTCTGGTCCTACGGCCTGGGGGTGGCGGACGCCATGGACACCGCCCAGCGAGGCATGGGCCTGGACTGGGACGCGACCCAGCAGCTGATCAAACGCAGCGGCGCAGAAGCCGCCGCCGTGGTCGGCTCCGGGACGCCGGCACTTGCCGGAAAATCCGTACGGGACCTGGTCGCCTGCGGTGCGGGAACCGACCAGCTGGACCTCACCGGTCTGCCGGCGGATCTGCCCGCGGGTTCGGCGGCCAGCAAGGCCGCGCTGCAGCAGGTGATCGACGCCTACCGCGAGCAGATTGCCGTCGTCGAAGGCGCCGGCCCGAAAGTCATCCTGATGGCATCCCGAGCCCTGGCCCGGGTGGCCACCTCGCCGGAGGACTATCTGCACGTCTACTCGACGCTGCTGCGCGAGGTGGACCAGCCGGTAATCCTGCACTGGCTCGGTACCATGTTCGATCCGGCCCTTGCCGGCTACTGGGGTTCCGATGATGTTGCACAGGGCACGGCGACCTTCCTGGAGCTGATCCGCGGGAACGCGGACAAGGTGGACGGTGTCAAGGTCTC
>DATIMB010000201.1:0-3795 GCA_035475875.1 Micrococcaceae bacterium | reverse complement strand
TGGATCAGCGGCGCAGCCTCCAGCCCCTGAAGGCGTTCCCAACCTCCGCGCGGAGCACTGATCCCGGCCCACGACTCATTGAGCGTCATGGGCGGTATTTGCAGTTCCAGATCGTCGCCGTCCATCCGTGCCAGCCTGTCCGCCACCGCCGACAGCGGCACGGTTACGTCCAGGTCCGACGACGACGCCAGCGCCATGGTGCGCAGCCCCAGGATGGTTGGGGTGCCTTCGCCCAGCAGCCTGGGCCGCATGACCGCCACGAAAGCCGCCAGGACCTGGCCGGACGCCTGCAGCCGGATGCCGCCGTCGTCGGCCGTCCTGGCCCGCGTCACAAAGGTGCGCAGATCCGTCGTCGTGCCCGCATCGGCCAGCAGGAGGGACTGCTGCACGGTAGAGGTCGTCACAGCCCGGCACCCGCCGCCGACGATGCCGTCGCGGAGGCGACGCTCGGTGCGCCCGGACGTCGGCGGAACCGGACCGGCTCCCCCAGCCAGGTTTCCAGGGCATGGCGCTGGGGGCCGCTGAGCCGGACTGGCCGGCCGCTCAGCCGCGAGACCATGACAATCCCGGAGCTGGCCTGGGCGTAGACCATTGAATTGTCCTGCTCGGCAACGGTATAGCCGAACTCGAAGCTTGACCCGCCCAGATGGGTCACCCAGATGTTTACGTAGACCGGCTCCGGGCGGAACACCAGGGGCGCCAGATACTCGATCTCATGCCGTCCCACCAGCGTGAACAGCTCCTCGCCGATCAGGTCGTCAAACGTCTGCTCCGGCCCGGCGCCGGCGCCGGCAGCGTCGCCCAGCGGCGTGTGGATGAGCTGGACACGGGCATCCTCCAGGTACTGCAGGTAGGTCACGTTGTTCACGTGTCCGTACGAATCGATGTCGCCGAAGCGGATCTGGAGGGGAATCTGGATAACCGAAGCCATGCTCCCATCTTCTCAAAGCCGTTCCGGCGCAGCCAAACCTGCGCCTTATCCCCGGCTCGAGCCTCCGGTGCCGGCCGACGGCATGCAACCTGGGGCTCGCGGTTGCCGCCTGCACCAGCTCAATCCCCGGCTGCCGATGCTTGAGCGGTCGTTTGAGCCGTCGGGTACTGGCACATAGAGTCATTCCATGACGGAATCAGTTGCGCAGGCGGATCCGATGCAGTCCCTGCTGGAAGTCCTGGACCTCAGCGACGCCGCCGGCGCCCAGACGGACGAGGAAATCTTCGTCGGCGTTTCGCAGGAGCAGCCGGCCCAGCGGGTTTTCGGCGGCCAGGTGCTGGCGCAGGCTGTCATCGCGGCCATCCGCACCGTCGACATCGACCGGCCGGTCCACTCGATGCACGGCTATTTCCTCCGGCCCGGCGACGCCAACGCACCCATCACCTTCGGCGTGCAGCGGCTGCGCGACGGCCGGTCCTTCTCTGCCCGCCGCACCCACGCCTACCAGAATGGGGTACCGATCCTGTCCATGATCGCCTCCTTCCAGGTCCCCGACGCCGGGATCGAGCACCAGGACCCGATGCCGCTGGAGGTCCCCGACCCGGAGTCCCTCCCCACTGCTGCGGACCTGCTCGGCAAGTTCAACCATCCGGTGGCTCAGGCATGGGCCTTTGAACGGCCCTTCGACATCAGGCACCTGGATGGCAGCATCTACCTGACCGTCGATGGGGACAGGGTTGCCGCGCAGGGCGTCTGGATCAAGACGGTCGGCCCAATGCCGGACGACCCTAATCTGCACCGCGCCGCCCTGGCCTATGCCAGCGATTACACGCTGCTGGAACCATCCCTGCGCCGGCACGGCATCAGCTGGGTGTCCCCGGGCCTGAGCATTGCCAGCCTGGACCACGCGATGTGGTGGCACCGTCCGGTCCGGGTGGACGAGTGGCTGCTCTATGTGGCCGAATCCCCCAGCGCCTCGGGGGCACGCGGCCTGAACCTGGGCAAGATCTTCGACCGCTCCGGGCAACTGGTGGCCTCAGTGGCGCAGGAAGGCATGATCCGGATCCCTGCCGAGCAGCTTGCCGGGCACTGACCGCAGTCACCACCCTTTACACTAACCACCCTTTACCTGGAACGAGCCGTCTGCTTAAAGCGGACAGCCGGCCCCCTCCGGGACCGGCCGCTCAACTGTTCAGCCTGCTACGACCGTGTTGCTAGTCGCGGGTCAGGCGGCGGTGCGTGACGCGGTGAGGGCGCGCCGCGTCGGCGCCCAGCCGCTGCACCTTGTTCTCCTCGTAGGATTCGAAGTTCCCCTCGAACCAGTACCAGTTGGCCGGG
The DNA here is from genome assembly GCA_035475875.1 of Micrococcaceae bacterium. Lineage (GTDB taxonomy): Bacteria > Actinomycetota > Actinomycetes > Actinomycetales > Micrococcaceae > Arthrobacter_M. The sequence continues at coordinate 1,526 of DATIMB010000201.1, read as the reverse complement.
TTTTCCTCGGTGCCCTCATAGGCAAGAATGTGCGTCGCCACGCGGTCCAGGAACCAGCGGTCGTGTGAAACAACCACGGCGCAGCCGGGGAACTCGAGCAATGCATTCTCCAGGCTGCTGAGCGTTTCAACATCAAGGTCGTTGGTGGGCTCGTCGAGGAGGAGCAGGTTTCCGCCCTGCTTCAGCGTCAGTGCCAGGTTCAGCCGGTTGCGCTCACCGCCGGAGAGCACGCCGGCCTTCTTCTGCTGGTCCGGACCCTTGAACCCAAAGGCAGCAACGTAGGCACGCGAGGGCATTTCCACCTGGCCGACCTGGATGAAGTCCAGCCCGTCCGAGACAACCTCCCACAAGGTCTTGTTAGGGTCAATGCCGCCACGGCTCTGGTCCGCGTAGGAGATCTTGACCGAATCGCCGATCTTGAGATCCCCGCCGTCCAGCGGCTCCAGCCCCACAATGGTCTTGAATAGCGTCGTTTTACCAACACCGTTCGGGCCGATCACACCGACGATCCCGTTGCGCGGCAGTGTAAAGGACAATCCGTCAATCAGCGTTCGGTCCTCGAAACCCTTTTCGAGGTTGGTCGCCTCGAGCACCAGTCCGCCCAGCCGCGGGCCCGGCGGGATCTGGATCTCCTCGAAGTCCAGCTTCCTGGTTCGGTCGGCCTCGGCCGCCATCTCCTCGTACCGCGCCAGACGCGCCTTCGACTTCGTCTGCCGGCCCTTGGCGTTGGAACGGACCCAGTCCAGCTCCTCGGACAGGCGCTTGGCCAGCTTGGCGTCCTTCTTGCCCTGGACCTCCAGACGCGCCCGCTTCTTCTCCAGATAAGTGGAGTAGTTGCCCTCATACGGGTACAGGTGCCCGCGGTCCACCTCAGCGATCCACTCCGCCACATGGTCGAGGAAGTACCGGTCGTGGGTCACCGCCAGCACGGCGCCCGGGTAGCTGGACAGATGCTGCTCCAGCCACAGCACGCTTTCCGCGTCGAGGTGGTTGGTGGGCTCATCCAGGAGCAGCAGGTCCGGCTTCTGCAGCAGCAGCTTGCACAGCGCCACCCGGCGCCGCTCCCCGCCGGAGAGCACTGTCACATCCGCGTCCCCCGGAGGACAGCGCAGTGCGTCCATCGCCTGCTCCAGCTGAGAATCAAGGTCCCAGGCATCCGCAGCGTCGATGGCCTCCTGCAGCTTGCCCATTTCCTCCAACAGCGAGTCGTAATCGGCATCGGGGTTGGCCATCTCTTCCGAGATCTGATTGAAGCGCTGGATCTTGTCATGGATCTCCCCAACGCCCTCCTGGACGTTGCCGAGCACGGTCTTGTCTTCGTTCAGCGGCGGCTCCTGCAGCAGGATTCCCACCGTGTAGCCGGGGCTCAGCCGCGCCTCTCCGTTGGAGGGCGTGTCGAGTCCGGCCATGATCTTCAAAATGGTGGACTTACCGGCACCGTTCGGGCCGACGACGCCAATCTTCGCTCCGGGGAAGAAGGACATGCTTACGTCATCGAGGATTACTTTGTCGCCAACGGCCTTGCG
>DATIMB010000200.1:0-4611 GCA_035475875.1 Micrococcaceae bacterium | reverse complement strand
CACCCTACTAGGGAGAGTGCTAACACAGACTCTATTGATTGGTTAGCACTCGGTCAAGGCGAGTGCCAGTTTTGGGCTCAGGCTGGGCTGGCTCTGCCGGGACGACGGCGGCCGGCTGGCCGGGGTGGGGCCCGGACGACGGCGGCCCGGCCGGGTGGGTCCGGACGACGCCGGTCCGGACGGTTCGCGCGTCGGGCGGTCGTAACCGTAGGAATCTGGGTCCCAAAACGGCCGTTTGCGCCCGATTCCCGTCCAAACTCCTACCGGCGGCCACGCATGTCCCCGGCCAACCACGCGGTTAGGCTTGGATCTATGGCTACCGACGCAATCGCACCCCTCCTGACGTCCGAGGGCTGGGAATTGTTGGCCTCGCTGGGCCCCTATCAGGAGCGCGACGCCTTCAAGCTCAATGACACCCTGCGCAAGGCCGGCCACTCCCCGGAACTGGTGTCAGCGGTGCTGACCCAGTCGCGGCTGCGCACCCGCGCGGAAGCCAAGTTCGGCGAGTTTGCCCGCCAGATGCTCTTCACCCAGGCGGGCCTGGAGCAGGCCACCCGGCTCAATGTCGCTGCCGGGCACGCCCAGCGGTTCGCCGCCGCAGGCATCACGCACGTCGCGGACCTGGGCTGCGGGATCGGTGCGGACTCCCTTGCCATGGCCAGCATGGACATCGCGGTCACGGCGGTGGAAATGGACGAGACCACAGCCGCCTGCGCCACCATGAACCTGATGCCCTTCCCCACCGCCAGGGTCGTCCAGGCCGACGCTACGACGGCGGACCTGTCCGGAATCGACGGCGTCTGGCTGGACCCGGCACGGCGCACGACGACGACGTCCGGCACCACCCGCTTGTTCGATCCGGAAGCCTTCTCCCCGCCACTGTCCTTCGCCGAGTCGCTGGCCGGCCGCGGCTTGGCCGTGGGAGTAAAGATGGGGCCGGGGATTCCGCACGAGTCGCTTCCGGAGGCCTGCGAGGCACAGTGGGTTTCCGTGGACGGGGACGTGGTGGAGGCGGCGCTCTGGTTCAACGCCCTGGCCCGTCAAGGGGTCCGCCGCGCTGCGCTGGTGATGGGGCCGCGGGGCGCGGCCGAACTGACCAGCCCGGTGCGGTATGACCCGGCCGGCCAGGACGTGGCGGTCGGGCCGGCGGAAGGGTATCTCTACGAGCCGGACGGAGCGGTCATCCGGGCCGGCCTGGTGGCCGACCTGGCCCGGACGCTGGACGGCCATCTCCTCGACGAGCACATCGCCTACATCTGCTCCCCGACACTCTCGGACACGCCGTTTGCCCGCGCCTACCGCATCAAGCAGGTCCGTCCCTACAACGTGAAGGCCCTGAAAACCTGGGTCAGGCAGAACCGGATCGGCGTCCTGGACATCAAGAAACGCGGCACCGCCGTCACGCCCGAGGAGCTGCGCAAACAGCTGCTGACCGGCTCGGGCAAGGGCCCCAACTCAGCCACGCTGGTACTGACGCGCATCGGCACCGAACGGGTCGCCGTCGTCGTCGAGCCTGTCAGCCACCCGGAACTGCCGCTGGCCCTCTAGCCAGGCGGCACGTCAATCGTCTACGCGGGAGAACTCCGACGCCGCGCGGACCTGTTCCGGCGTGGGACGGACCCCCGTGTAGAGGACGAACTGCTCCTCGGCCTGGATGGCGATCACCTCGGCGCCGGTGATGACGGGCTTGCCGGCGGCGCGGGCGGCCTGGATCAGCGGCGTCTCGGAGGGGAGGGCGACGACGTCGAACACCACCTGCGCGGTGGCCACGGCGCCGTCGTCGAAGGACTGCGCCGACTCGTCCGCGCCGGCCATTCCCAGCGGCGTGACGTTGATGAGCAGGTCCGCCCGGCTGGCGCCCACTTCGGCCTGCCAGCCGAAACCGTACAGCTCCGCCAGCGCACGGCCGGTCTCCTCATTGCGGGCCACGATTGTCACGTTCCCGAAGCCGGCATCCCGCAGCGCCGCCGCAACGGCCTTGGCCATCCCGCCGGAGCCGCGCAGCAGCACCGAATGGGAGGCGGGGACGTCGTGGTCCTTCAGCAGCCGGGCGATGGCGATGTAGTCCGTGTTGTAGGCGGTCAGGACGCCGCCGTCGTTGACGATCGTGTTGACCGAAGCGATGGCTTTGGCCGAGGCGTCCAGCCGGTCGACCAGCGGGATCACCGCCTCCTTGTACGGCATGGACACCGCCGCCCCGCGGATGGGCAGGCCTCGGATGCCGGCGACGGCGGCCTCGATGTCCGCCGGGGCGAAGGCCTTGTAGATGTAGTTCAGGCCCAGCGCCTCATAGAGGTAGTTGTGGAAGCGCGTGCCGATGTTGCTGGGCCGCGCGGCCAGGGAGATGCACAGGGTCATGTCTTTGTTCAGGATAGGCACGCTCCCATTCTGCCCGCTGCGCGCCACACTCCGGTCGCCACCCGCCCTGCACTAGAATTGGCAAGTATTCCTGCAGCGGATCCGCCGCATCAACGCGGGGCGGAGGGGTGTGAGCAGCGGCATGAAGATTGATTTCGCCACGTCCGAGCGTTCCACGCTCGGTCTGGAATGGGAGCTGGCGCTGGTCGATGCGGTCAGCGGTGAGCTGGTTCCGGTGGCGGACAAGGTATTGGCCGCGATCGGCAATGCGCACCCGGAATTGCAGGCAGGCCAGGAGCACCCGCACATCAAGCAGGAACTGCTGCTCAACACCATCGAACTGGTCACAGGCGTCTGCCACACCGTCGCAGAGGGCAAGGCGGATCTGGCCCGGAACATGGCCACCGTCCGGGAGGCGACCGATCCGCTGGGCGTGGAACTGCTCTGTGCCGGCACCCATCCCTTCAGCCACAGCCGGCAGCAGGCGGTTACGGACAAGGAGCGCTACGCCAAGCTGATTGACCGGACCCAGTGGTGGGGCAGCCAGATGGTGATCTACGGCGTGCACGTCCATGTCGGCCTGGACCACGTCGGCAAGGCCATGCCGGTGCTCGACGGGCTGGTCAATTACGTTCCGCATTTCCAGGCGCTCTCCGCATCCTCACCCTTCTGGAACGGCGAGGATACCGGCTACGCGTCGCAGCGGGCGCTGATGTTCCAGCAGCTGCCGACGGCGGGACTGCCCTTCCAGTTCCCTGACTGGGCCGGCTACGAGGCCTATGTGCAGGACATGTTCACCACAGGGGTCATTGACGCCATCAACGAGATCCGCTGGGATATCCGCCCGGTACCGGCGCTGGGCACCATCGAAATGCGCGTCTGCGACGGGCTCTCCACGCTGGAGGAGGTCGGCGCCATCGCGGCGTTCACCCAGTGCCTGGTGGATGATTTTTCGGCCACGCTCGACGACGGCGGCACCATCCCGACGATGCCTCCCTGGCATGTGCAGGAGAATAAGTGGCGTGCTGCGCGCTACGGACTGGAGGCGATCATCATTTTGGACGCTGCCGGTAACGAAAAGCTGGTCACCGAGCACATCATGGAGACGCTGAACCGGCTGGAACCGGCAGCCCGGCGCCTGGGCTGCACCAATGAGCTGGCCGATGTGGAGAAGATCATCCGGCGCGGCCCCGGCTACCAGCAACAGCGGCGCGTGGCCGCGGCCAGCGGCGGCGACCTGCACGCCGTCGTCGACGACCTGATCCGCCGTCTCCGCCAGCCCTAGCCCGAAGTTACGTTACGTAACTTCGGCCTAGCCCCCCGCTCCGCCACCCTCCACCCCGTTGAGCGTGGAGATCTGCCCCCTAAAGTCGGGATTTATGGGGCAGATCTCCCCACTCAACGGAAGGCGGTCAGAGGCTGATGCTGGTCACCGGCATGGAGGAGTCGGGCGCGAAGGAGATGCCGCTGGGCGTGATCCCCCGCATGACCAGCTGGGCGCCGTGGGCCGCCACCATGGCGCCGTTGTCGGTACAGAGTGAGGGCCGCGGCACCAGTAAACGGATACCCGCCGCCGCGGTCCGCTCCGCCAGCAGGGCCCGCAGCCGGGAATTGGCCGCGACGCCGCCGCCCAGCAGCAGTGTGCTGATGCCACGCTCGCGGCAGGCCAGGATGGCTTTGCCGGTGATCACATCCAGCACCGCTTCCTGGAAACTCGCGGCGATGTCCGCCACCGGAATCTCCGTCCCGGCCGCTTCATAGCCTTCCACGCAGCGGGCCACGGCGGTCTTCAGCCCCGAAAAGGAGAAGTCGTAGCGGTGCGGACCGGGCGCCTCGGGGCTGCCCATGTATTTCGGCGCCGTCAGTCCGCGCGGGAACCGGATGGCCCTCGGGTTGCCGGTCCTGGCCAGCGCGTCGATGGCGGGTCCGCCAGGATAGCCCAGGCCCAGCAGCCGGGCGACCTTATCGAACGCCTCGCCGGCGGCGTCGTCGATGGTGGCGCCGAGCAGTTCCACGTCATTGGCGATGCCGCCGACGCGCAGGATCTCGGTGTGTCCGCCGGAAACCAGCAGCGCGCCCAGGTTTTCCGGGAGCGCGGCGGCCGGGCCAGCGGTCCCGTCCGGGCCCCCGTCCTGGCCGCCCGGCTTGCCGCCGTCGGCGCCACCTTCCGGCCCGTCTCCGTCGTCGGCCAAGGCCCGGGCCACCGACTCATCCAGCAATCCGACCCCGACGTGCGCCACCAGATGGTTGATC
>DATIMB010000199.1:0-8707 GCA_035475875.1 Micrococcaceae bacterium | reverse complement strand
CGGGTTGCCCTCTCCCGCTTCGCCTTCGAAATGGGCGATCCGAAGTACTTGCACCACGTGCTCAGCGCCGTGCGTCGCATTGATGGGGTCTTTGACGTCTACCGCACTACCGGGGCCCAGCGCCGCGGTTAGGCGGCCGCCCGAGGACACATCTGCTGGCGCATCCACTCTTTGCCGCTGGCGCATCGACTCTCTCTTGCTGGCGCTCCCGCTCTGCACAGAACCCGGATGGCTAGGCCACCGGCGCGTCCCGCCCCGCCAGCAGGGCCCGGATCCGCTCCAGCGCCGCCGCCTTGTGCGGAACCCGGTGCGTGGCATCCAGCGCCTGCCGCACCAGCCCGGGCGGGCACCCCAGCTTTGCGTCGGAGGTGATCGCAGCCAGAGCCGGCAGCGCCGCCTCCGCGTCCCCGTGCAGGGCGAGGTCCACGGCAGTCCGCAGCGGCGTCGTTACAGAGATGCCGGCAATATTTACGGCATCGAACCGGCCCAGGCTCACCTCATGCACAGTGCAGCCGCTCCACGGTCGCAGGGCCCCCACCCGGTGACCGACGTCAACCAGCAGCGAGATGCGCGCCGGAGCGGGTGCGCAGCCGTAGATCCATGCCGCGCTGAACCTTCCGACCACGGCCCTGCCTACCAGGTTCGGCGGCAGCGCAAGAGCCAATGCTCGCGCGCGCAGGATGTGGGTATGCGGCACCGACGCCGGTGTGTAGGCGTCCCCAAAAACCGCAGCCAGAACGCCGTCGAGCCTCATGGCGCGCAATTCAGCGCGGCTGAAATTCCGTCCCGGAGCCAACACCATTTCCGCCGGGACGTTGCCCGGTACCGCCGTTGTCATTCACCCAGCTTGCCTCCAGCGGAACCGACGAGGAAGGCCTTGGCTAAGAGTGTGGAGAAGTCCCACTCCCAAGCCCACTTGAACGAGCTGCCGACGGCCCTTGACCCGCCGTTAGCCCGCTGGCAAGGTGGCCTCCGCTGGCAAGACAGCGCGCTGCCGGGCAGCCTCCGCCGGCAAGGCCGAATGCCTGCCCAGCCCGCCTAGTCGAGGTCGCCCGCCGACTTCTGGACCTGCTCCAGCCACTGTTCCCGAGCGGCCAGCGCCTCCTGCGCAGACTTGATCCGGCGCTGGTCCCCGGCCTCTTCCGCCGCCGCCAGGTCATCCCGGAGCGAGGCGATGGTGGCTTCGAGTTGGTTCAGCACGCTGTTGGTGCGCGCCTTGGTCTCCGGATCCGTCCGACGCCAGACATCGTCCTCAGCCTTGCGGACAGCGTCCTCGACCTGGCGCAGCGCGGCCTCTACACGGTGCATGTCCCCCCGGGGAACCTTGCCCGCAGCCTCCCAGCGGTCATGAATGGACTGCAGCGATTTCTTGGCCGCCGCCAGGTCCTTCACTGGCAGCAGGCCCCGGGCCTCTGCCAGCAGGCCCTCCTTGACCACAAGGTTCTGCGCAAACTCCTCATCGAGGGCCGCGTTGACGCTCTGCCGGGCCGCGAAGAACTTGTCCTGTGCGGCACGGAAACGGGCCCAGAGCGCGTCGTCGTCCTTCCGGCTGGCGCGCGGGGAGGCCTTCCACTGATCCATCAGCCGGCGGTATTCTGCTGCCGCGAATCCCCAGTCGGTGGAGGACGAGAGTTCCTCGGCCTCGGCGATCAGCTTTTCCTTGGCCGTACGCGCCGCCGAGTTGTTGCTGTCAAGGGCGGAGAAGTACGCCCGGCGGTGCCTGTCGAACACCGTCCGTGCCGACCGGAACCGCTTCCAGAGCGCATCCTCGGTGCTGCGGCCCAGCCGCATACCGCTCTTCTGCGCGGTCTTCCAGGTCTCGAACAGCTCGTTCATCCGCGCACTGCTGGTCTTCCACTGGATGGAGGCAGGTTCCTGGCCGGAAATCTGTTCCGCTTCGGCAACAATCGCCTCCCGGGCCTCCAGTTCCGCAGCCCTGGCCGCCTCATGCTCAGCCCGCTCGGCCTGCTCCAGCGCCTTGATCCGGTCCTCGAGGGTGTTGAGCCGCGCCTCGGTGCCGCGCACGTCGCCGATGGCGTTGCGCTCGGTCAGCTGGCCGCGCAGGTGCGAGACCGTCTTGTGCATATCGGTCGTGGGCGCCTTGACCTCCACCCGCTGCTCCAGCAGTGCCACCTGGGCCACAATGTCATCAAACTTCCGGGCAAAGTAACCCAGCGCCTCATCCTTGCTGGCACCGGGGTACTGGCCGACCGGGACTTCCTCGCCATCCAAAAGCAGGAAAACGTGGCCGTCATCCTCGGCACGGCCCCACTTTGCGGCCTCTGCGGCGGACATGCCGGGATTGGCCGGAGCCACCGGGTGCGCGGCCGCAGCGGGTGCGGCAATTCCCGCAGGGCGGGCAGCCGCAGGTGACTTGGGCCGGGCGGCAAAGGCTGCGGGGGAGGGTGCCTTGACAGGGGCCGGGGCCGGGACGGGCGACGACGGCCGGGCCGGCACGGCCGACGACGATTCCGGCTGCCCTGCGGAGGCTGCGGAACCCGGGGCGGCAGCCCCAGCGGCCGAAGCGGTGGTAGCCGGCGATGTCTCTTCCGTGGTGACCGTGGGCGCAGGGCTGTCTTCAGCGGGGGTTGCCTCGGCAGTGGCAGATGGCGCCGGCTCTTCCGTGGTGGCCGCAGGCGCAGAGCTGTCTTCAGCGGGGGTTGCCTCGGCAGCGGCAGATGGCGCGGCCTCTTCCGTGGTGGCCGCGGGCGCAGGGCCGTCCTCGGCCGACGTTGCCTCGGCAGTTGCAGTCGGCGCCTGCTCTTCCGTGGTGGCCGCGGGCGCAGAGCCGTCCTCGGCCGGCATTGCCTTGGCAGTGGCAGCCGGCCCCGCCTCTTCAGCAGTGGCGGCTGACGTGGAGGCGTCGTCCTCCACCGTCCCGGCCTGGACGTCATCGGCGTCGGCCTGCTGGCCAGCCTCCGCAGCCGAACTGCCCACCGTCGCTTCGTCCGCCTGGTCAACGGGCATGGCTGCTGTCATTTCGTCGGATTCCTGACTGTCTGTCACCGCTAAAAATCTTTCGCTGGAGGGAAAACCTGATGGAACTCGGATTGCGTCCGGCCGCCCGGACCCGCCGCGCCGCCAGTGCAATTAGTTAAGCGTAAATGAGTCTATCGTTACCGGTGTCACAGGGGCGCCATCCGTGCCGCCGCCGGAGATCCCCGCGTCGGCGATCTTCTGCACCACGTCCAGCCCGGAGGTCACCTTACCCATGATGGTGTAGCCGCCGGTGTCCTGCGGCAGGACGGTGTCTTTGTAGACGATGAAGAACTGCGTGCCGTTGCTGTAGGTACTGCTGCCCCTCGCGACCGCTATGGTCCCGGCCGGGTACTTGCCGTCGGCGGGGGAGTTCTCCACCGGTCCCCATTGGTAGCTCGGGTCGGCGTTGCCGTCGCCGTTCTTGGAGCCGCACTGCAGCACACCGAAGTTGTCCGCGTTGGTCAGCCGGTGGCAGGTGAGCCCGGCGAAGAAGTTCTGGTCCGCCAGGGACTTGAACACTGCTGCTGCCTGGGGCGCCTTGGTGCCGTCGATCTCCACGCCCAGCGGCTGCTTGTTCAGGCTGAGCTCCCCGGTGAAGGTCTTGCCGGCAGCGGTGGACGGCAGTGGGATGTTTGCACCGTTCGTTTGCACTGCGGTAGCCGTGGCCTGCGCGGAAGCCGAGGCACTGGCGCTACCCGAGGCCACCGGCGCCGAGGCGCTGGGGGAGGCATTGAGCCCGGCCTCGGCCGCGGCGGTCTGCTCCGCCGTCGGATTGTGGCTGAAAACGGCCAGCTGCAGGACCACGGCGAGGGCGACGGCGGCGGCTCCGGCGACGGCGGCGACCACATTGTCGCGCTTCCGGCGCCTGGCCTGTTGGGCCCGCAGATCGCGCTTGGCCTCCATATGCGCAATGCGCCTCTTGGCCTCGCGGGCTTCCTGCTTGCTCGTCGCCACTGCTACGTCTCCTCATGATCGGTAGTGCTGCCGCCCGGCACCAGGCGGAGGACCACCAGGCCGCGGACAAGGGCCGCCACCGGATAAAATAGGTTCAGCTGACAGTTTACCGAGGCATGCCCCTACACTCCCAGCGTGGACTGGGAGTGTGAAGCCGGTCAGCTTCGGTGAACCCGGGTTCGGCAAACGTAGCTTCGGTAGACCTAGCTTCGGTAAACCTAGCTTTAGTAAACACTGTGAGAACCTTGGAAGGCCGACGCGAAGTGGTGTGTCCCGAACACATTCGCGAAGTCCCCCAGTTAGGAGAGCTCTACCCATGGCACGCAACGCCTCCCTTTCCGGTTTCCCCGAGTGGCTTCCCTCGGAACGGCTGGTGGAGCAGCATGTCCTGGACACGCTGCGGCGCACATTTGAGCTGCACGGTTTCTCCTCAATTGAGACCCGGGCCGTGGAGACGGTCCAGCAGCTGCTCCGCAAGGGCGAGATCGACAAAGAGGTCTACGCACTGAGCCGGCTGCAGGAGGATCCCACCGAATCCGGTCCTGAAGGCCGCAATGCCGGCAAGCAGGACGCCAACCAGTTGGCGCTGCATTTTGACCTGACTGTGCCCTTTGCCCGCTATGTCGTGGAGAACGCCGGCTATCTGCCGTTCCCCTTCCGCCGGTACCAGATCCAGAAGGTGTGGCGCGGAGAGCGGCCCCAGGACGGGCGGGCCCGCGAGTTCACGCAAGCGGACATCGATGTGGTGGGCGACGGCGAGCTTCCCTTCCGTTACGACGTTGAACTGGCGCTGGTGATCGTTGAGGCGCTCTCCGCGCTGCCCATCCCGGCGTTCAAGCTGCGGGTCAATAACCGGCGGCTGGCCGAAGGCTTCTACCGCGGCATCGGCCTGACCGACACCGCGGGGGTGTTGCGCAGCATCGACAAGCTTGAAAAAATCGGCCCCGCCGCGGTCGCGGAACTGCTCAAGTCCGAGCTGGGCGCCACCGACCAGCAGGCCGCAGCCGCCCTGGACCTGGCCTCCATCCGCACCGAAGATACGTCATTCGTGGACAAGGTCCGCGCTCTGGGCGTCACTGACGAGCTGCTCGAGCAGGGGCTCGACGAATTGGAGCAGGTGATAGCGGCAGCATCCGTGCGGGCGCCGGGATCGGTGGTAGCAGACCTGAGCATTGCACGCGGATTGGACTACTACACCGGAACCGTTTACGAGACGGTGCTGGTGGGGCACGAGAACCTGGGATCCATCTGTTCCGGTGGGCGGTACGACAACCTCGCCGCCAAGGGCAACCGGACCTTTCCCGGCGTCGGACTGTCCATCGGCGTCACCCGGCTTGTCTCCCGCATCGTGGGCCAGGAGCTGGCGGTTGCCTCGCGCAGCGTGCCCACAGCCGTGCTGGTCACCCTGGCCAACGACGGCAGCTGGTCCGAGGCCCAGGACGTCGCGGCTCAGCTGCGCGGGCGAGGCATTGCCACCGAGGTGGCCGCCAAGGCGGAGAAATTCGGCAAACAGATCAAATATGCCGACAAGCGCGGTATCCCCTTTGTCTGGTTCACCGCCGACGACGGGACGCATGAGGTTAAGGACATCCGCAGCGGCGAGCAGCTGCCGGCGGACCCCAAAACATGGGCACCACCGGCAGAGGACCTCTATGCGGCAGTTACGCCCGGTCCTGCCGCCGCGTCCTGACCTCCATGCCTGAGTAAACTCGAACCTAGACCTGCCGCAGCGGCCTGCAAGCCCCGGCTCCCACCCCTGAAAGGACTGCTGTGCTGCGCACACACGACCTTGGCTCCCTGCGGGCCGACCATATCGGACAAACTGTAACCCTCGCCGGTTGGGTTGCCCGACGTCGCGACCATGGCGGGGTGGCGTTCCTGGACCTGCGCGACGCCTCCGGCATTGCCCAGATTGTGGTGCGCGAGGAGGAAGTCTTCCACGCCCTGCGCAACGAGTATGTGCTGCAGGTGGTCGGGACGGTGGAGAAGCGGCCGGAGGGTAACGAGAACCCGCACCTGGCGACCGGCGAGATCGAGGTCATCGCGGAGAAGGTCATCGTCCTCAACGAGGCCGCACCGCTGCCCTTCCAGATTGACGAGCATGCGGAGGTCGGCGAGGAAGCCCGGCTCAAGCACCGCTACCTGGACCTTCGCCGCCCCGGCATGCAGCGCAACATCCGGCTGCGCAGCGAGGCCAACCGCGTTGCCCGCGAACTCCTGCACGAGCAGGGCTACGTCGAAATCGAGACCCCCACCCTGACGCGGTCCACCCCCGAAGGCGCCCGTGACTTCCTGGTACCGGCCCGTCTGGCGCCCGGATCCTGGTACGCCCTGCCGCAGTCGCCGCAGCTGTTCAAGCAGCTCCTGCAGGTGGGCGGCTTCGAGAAGTACTACCAGATCGCCCGCTGCTACCGCGACGAGGACTTCCGCGCCGACCGTCAGCCGGAGTTCACTCAGTTGGACATCGAGGCCAGCTTCGTGGACCAGGAAGACATCATCGCGCTGGGCGAAAAGATTGTGTCCGCCCTCTGGAACCTCATTGACGTCCAGATCCCGCTGCCGATCCGTCGTATGACCTATTGGGACGCGATGGCACGCTACGGATCCGACAAGCCGGACCTGCGCTTCGGGCAGGAGCTGACCGAGCTGACCGAATTCTTCAAGGACACCGGCTTCGAGGTCTTCAAGGCTCCCTATGTCGGCGCCGTCGTCATGCCAGGTGGTGCTTCACAGCCGCGCCGCACACTGGACGCCTGGCAGGAATGGGCCAAGCAGCGCGGCGCCAAGGGCCTGGCCTACGTTCTGTACAAAGAGGGCGGCGAACTGTCCGGTCCGGTGGCCAAAAACCTCAACGACACGGAACGCGCCGGCCTGGCGGACGCCGTCGGCGCCAAGCCGGGAGACTGCATCTTCTTTGCCGCCGGTGAAACGGCGCCCTCACGCGCGCTGCTCGGCGCGGCCCGTGTGGAGATCGGCCATCGCACCGGCCTCATCGACCCCAATGACTGGGCCTTCGTCTGGATCGTCGACGCACCCATGTTCGAGCCGACCGTCCAGGCCGAAGGCTCCGGCGACGTCGCCATCGGCCACAGCGCCTGGACGGCCGTGCACCACGCGTTCACCTCGCCGAAGCCTGAATTCATGGATACTTTTGACACTGATCCGGACAACGCCCTGGCCTATGCGTACGACATCGTCTGCAACGGCAATGAAATTGGCGGCGGCTCCATCCGTATCCACCGCCGGGACGTTCAGGAACGCGTCTTCGCCGTAATGGGCATCACCGAGGCGGAGGCGGATGAAAAGTTCGGTTTCCTCCTGGATGGCTTCAAATTCGGTGCCCCTCCCCACGGGGGCATTGCCATCGGCTGGGACCGTGCCGTCTCCCTGCTCGCTGGCGCCGACTCGATCCGCGACGTCATCGCCTTCCCGAAGTCAGGCGGTGGCTACGACCCGCTGACAGCCGCTCCGGCACCCATCACCGCGCAGCAGCGCAAAGAGGCCGGCGTCGACGTCAAGCCTGAAACCAAACCGGACGCGAAGGCAGAGAGCAGGACCCTGTCCATGCCGAAGGCGGAGCCCGGAGTCTAGTCTGGCAGCCGGTGCGGCTGGCGCCGGTTAGGCGGCAGCCGCAACCGCGACCCGCCGCAGCGGACGCAAGGCAGGACAGCCGGGCAGGACGGGGGGAGCGTCAATGGCTATGGTCCCGTGGAAGTCATGCAGCCCCGGGTAGGGGGACCTGCGTTCCTGACCACGGCTGGCGGCCTGGAGGAACTCCAGGGCAGCGGCGTCGACGTGGCGGGCATGGCAGAGATCCACGGTGATCAGCAGCCCGTCGCGGAGTACTCCGGCGCGCCGGATGATGGGCAGCAAAGCCTGGCAGCTTGTTTCGGTCAGGCAACCGGTGATTTCAAGGACAGCGGACATTGGCATTTGGTCCAGACGGACATGCACTCGCAATTTATGGTCCACGGCTCGCTCCAGATGTCGGCTCGACAGAGCACTTCGTCCGGCCGCTTTCTGAGCCTTTTACGACTATAAGTGACTTCAGCCACAGGATCAAGAAATCGATCCGGTCCGCGAGCATTCACGGTGACGGCCTGGGAGTCCGGACTTAGCCTTCAAAGTGGGTCTGCACCGGACCCTGGCCGGTAGCCAGGACCAGGGCTGCGGCAACATCGCGCAGCTTGGTGTTGCGGTGGCTCGATGCGGACTGGAGAATTCTGACGGCTTCCTCCTGGCCGCAGCGGTTCTGGCCCATCACTATGCCCACGGCCAGGTCGATCGTCGTCCGGGAGGCCAGCGCGGCCCTGAGGTTCCGTGCCGTGTCCGCGTGCTGGGCGAAGCGGATCGCCAGCCGCAGCCCATCCGAGCATTCGCGCACGAACGCCTCTGCCGTTTCGATGGAAGGGGCATCGAACTTGTCCGGCTGCGTCGAATAGAGGTTCATCGCCGCTCTGGCCTCACCGTCCAGCTGGAACGGCACGGCCAGCACGGACCGGATTCCGTGGCCCAGCACGGCCGCCATGTACTCCGGCCAGCGTTTCTCGGTTGTTACCTCCGGAACCACGATGGTGACCTGCTCTGCGGCGGCCGAGAGGCAGGGGCCCTCGGCAAACGTGTACTGCAGTTCGTCCATTTTCCGGGCCTGCTCACTGTTGCTGGCAACGGTGCCGGCTTTACGGTGCCGAAGCAAGGTGATTGCGCATAAGACCGGGTCCAGGGATGAGAAGCAGCGGCTGGAAATGGTGGTGAGTTCGGCCAGGAATTCCTG
>DATIMB010000198.1:0-4606 GCA_035475875.1 Micrococcaceae bacterium | reverse complement strand
ACCTGCCGTCGGCCGTTGGACAGCCGGGTGCAGTGCACCACCAAGTCAATGCAGGAAGCCACTGTTGGCAGCACGAAGGATGCACTGATGTTCGGCCCGGCCAGCAGCGGCAGCGTGCAGATCTTGGTCACCGCGTCATGGGCGGAATTGGCATGCAGGCTGCACATTCCGGGCAACCCACTATTTAACGCGATCAGCATGTCCAGGCTCTCCGCCTCCCGGACCTCCCCGACAATCAGCCGGTCCGGGCGCATCCGCAGTGCCTCCTTGACCAGCCGGCGCAGCGGAATCTCGCCCTCGCCCTCCAGGTTCGGCTGCCGGCATTGCAGTCCGACGACGTCGCGCAGGGGCAGGGCGAGTTCGAAGATCTCCTCCACCGTCACCACACGTTCCCGCGAACCGATGCTCGAGCCCAGGCAGTTGAGCATGGTGGTCTTGCCCGCCTGCGTGGCGCCGGAAACCAGGATATTCAGCCCGCTGCTCACCGCCGCGCCCAGGAAGCGCGCCGCTTGTCCGCTCAGCGTGCCTAGCTCCACCAGGTGCTCCAGTCGGCTGGCGCGGACCGTGAACTTCCGGATGTTCACGGCCCAATGCACCCGTGTGACATCCGGAATCACCACATGCAGCCGCGACCCGTCCGGCAGCGATGCGTCCACGAAGGGACTGCTCAAGTCCAGCCGCCGGCCGGAACTTTTGAGCATCCGTTCCACCAGGTCGCGTACCTGTTGTTCGGTCAGGTTCAAGGATGTCAGTTCCGATTCGCCGTCGCGTGCCACGTAAATTTCCGAGGGGGAATTAATCCAGATTTCCTCGATACCGGGATCATCCAGGAATGGCTGCAGCGGGCCAAAGCCGGCAACGGCGTCGAAGACCACCTGCCGGGCCGCCTCGATGCGGCCCAACGGAGGTACCGCACCCAGCAGCGCGCGCTCGTCGTAGTCGGTGACCGCCGCTTCCACCAGACGCCGCACCTCCGCGACCTGGCGTAGCGGATCAAGGCCGCGGCGACGGATCAGCTCCCTGACCTCGTCCTCGACAATCCGGACTGCCTCCATGAATCCCCCGGTCCCCCCAGTGGGCGAGCCCCGAGGAGGGGCTCTGGATCTGAAGCCTAGGGCAGAATGAGGAAACGGTCCAGAGTTAATCCAGCCGATGTGGATAAAGGGCCTACCGACCGGGATACAGCCTCTGCCCGGGGAATTTCCGGTCGAAAAAGGACGTAGGCAGTGCTGGCAATGCATGCACACTCAGCATTGCCAGCACGATTTAAATCGGATGGGTATTGGTGGCGGCAGCTCGCCTGCGCACAGCTCGTGAAGGTGCTCGGACGGTTCCTGCAAGCGACCCGGTCCGACGCCCTGCAGGCCACCCGGATGCGGTTCCTGCAGGCCCCTTGCCCCTACAGCAGCCGGATATTCTCCGCCTGCAGTCCCTTATTCCCCTGCACCACCTCGAACTCGACCTTCTGGTCCTCCTCCAGCGACCGGTATCCCCCGCCGCTGATCGCCGAGTAGTGCGCGAAAACGTCAGGCCCGCCGTCGTCCTGACTGATGAAGCCAAAGCCCTTTTCCGCGTTAAACCATTTGACCGTACCTGTTGCCATGACGCTTTCCTCCGTTAGGCGGCCTGGCAGATTCCGCTTGCCGGGATCCTGTCCTAACCATCCTGCCCAAAGAGTATTGCCCAATCCGTACCCCGACAAGGGCTTCGAGCGAAGTGTTGCAAGCCGCCGGTCATTGGCGGTTCCGGTGTGTCCTGCGTGCTGAAGCGCCGGCCGCGCCGGTATGGTCAAATACATGAGCAGCGCAAGCTTCCCGGACGGTTCCGACCACCCCCTCTACTGGGGAGAACTGGAGGGGCAGACCTCGATCAACGACGAGCTGATCAGGATGGGCGAGAAGCCCGTGGAGGAGATGGTCATTCCCGAACTGACGGATGAGGAGATCGAGGATTTCCTGTCCCAGTCCTAGCTAGGTCCCGCGGAGCGGCACCTCGTCCTCGACAGCATCCTGCTCCAGCGGGTAGACATGTACCGGGCGCGGCAAGCAGATGGACCAATCGAGGACAAGGATGCACAGTGAAAATCACCGACACCTCCGACCTCTGGTGGAAGAACGCCGTCGTCTACTGCCTGGATGTTGAAACCTTCTTCGACTCCGACGGCGACGGGTGCGGCGACTTTGCCGGTCTCGCCGAGCGGGTGGACTACCTTGCGGAACTCGGGGTGACCTGCATCTGGCTGATGCCGTTCTATCCCACCCAGGACCGCGACGACGGGTATGACATCACCGACTTTTACGGCGTCGACCCGCGGCTGGGCAGCTTCGGGGATCTGGTCGAGTTCGTGCGCACGGCCAAGGACCGCGGGCTGCGGGTGATCGCCGATCTGGTGGTCAACCACACGTCCAACCACCATCCCTGGTTCCAGTCCGCCCGCAAAAGCGTCGACAGTCCGCACCGCGACTACTATGTCTGGCGCTCCGATCCGCCGCCAGACACCTCCACCAAAGTCGTCTTTCCAGATCAGGAAGGATCGATCTGGACGCAGGACGATGCGACTGCGGAGTGGTA
This sequence comes from Micrococcaceae bacterium, assembly GCA_035475875.1. GTDB lineage: Bacteria > Actinomycetota > Actinomycetes > Actinomycetales > Micrococcaceae > Arthrobacter_M. The sequence goes on along the minus strand of DATIMB010000198.1, from coordinate 2,035 downwards.
CCTGCACCGTTTCTACCGCTACCAGCCGGATCTGAATGTGGAGAACCCCAAGGTCCGGGACGAGATCGCCAAGGTGATCGGATTCTGGCTCCATCTGGGATTGGACGGTTTCCGGGTGGACGCCGTGCCCTTCTTCCTGGAAACCCTGGGTGAGAGCAGCGAGGAATTCCCCGATCCGCACCAGTACCTGAAGGCCCTGCGCCGGTACGTCGGGCGCCGCCAGGGAGACGGCATCCTGCTGGGCGAAGTCAATCTCTCCTATCAGGAGCAGTCGAAATTCTTCGGCGGCAAGAGCGCGGACGAACTGACCATGATGTTCGACTTCAACGTGATGGAGCGGATGTACCTGGCCTTGGCCCGCCAGGACGCCCGGCCACTGGTGGAGGCTCTGAACAGCCGGCCGGACAGGGACCACGACAGCCAATGGGCCACCTTCGTGCGTAACCACGACGAGCTGACCCTGGACAAGCTCTCCGAGGACGAGCGCCAGGAAGTGTTTGCCGCCTTCGGGCCGGAGGAACGGATGCAGCTGTACGGCCGGGGGCTCAAGCGCCGCCTGCCGCCTATGCTCGACGGCGACCCGCGCCGCATCCGGATGGTCTACTCGCTGCTGTTCTCCCTGCCCGGCACCCCGGTGCTTTTCTATGGCGAGGAGATCGGCATGGGCGAGGACCTCGAGGTCGAAGGCCGGCTGGCGGTCCGCACCCCGATGCAGTGGACCGACGGGCCAAATGGAGGATTTTCGACGGCGGATCCGTCCCGGCTGGTGCGTCCTGTCGTCGAGGGCGGCTACGGCCCGCAGCATGCCAACGCCGCCGCGGCCAGGCGTGATCCCGAGTCACTGTGGAACTTCATGGCCTGGCTGATCCGGCGTTACCGGGAAAGCCCCGAGCTGGGGTGGGGCACGTTCGAGGTGCTCAAGCAGCCCCTGCATTCAGTATTGGCGCACCGCTGTACCTGGGACCAGAACAGCATGGTCCTGGTGCACAATCTGGCCGCCGAGCCGGCAACGGTGCAGCTTGACCTGGCCCTCGGAGAGCGGGCGGCAGAGCTCGGGGAGCACCCCGTCGCGCTGGGCCTGCTGCGCAACGACGATGTTCCGATCGGCAAGGACGGCAGGATCGAACTGCAGTTGGCCGGCTACGACTACCGCTGGTTGCGGATGCCCAACGCCGCCGACACCCGTCTGCCATAATGGACGGCCATGACGTCGCAGACATCCGCCCAATGGTGGCAAATCGTCGCCGCCCTAAGCCCGCTGGCCATCCTGCTCGCAGCCGTGGTGGCGGCCATAGTTGGCCTGCTCACCTTGCGCCAGAAGTCTTCCGCGGATGCCCGGGCTCTCGCCCAGCGGACGGAGGCCGATAACCGCTCGGAGTGGTGGCGCCGCACCCAGTGGGCACTGGATAAAGCCATGGGCCCCGACGCAGATTCCAAAGCCCTTGGACTCGCGACGCTGTCCGTGCTGGCACGCAGTGAGTTGGCCCGCGCCGAGGAGCTCCAGTTGTTGGACATCGCGTGGAAATCAGTGATGACTGAGGATGACGGACCAGCGGAGCATGACGGACTCGCGGAGGACATGGATCCGGGCACACGGATCGGAGACAATGAGGATATCGGGAGTGCCGACGAGAGCGAGGAGGCCGGTCAGTGAGCACCAACGTGCCAGGGCCAGGAGCCCAGTCCTCGTCTCCTGCCTCTGTCCCGAAGAAGGCGGGTAAAGCGACGACCCCGGCCGAACATCGGGTCCAGGTCGCCGCAGCCAAGTTGCGCGTCGTCCTTGACGAAAGACTCGGCCGGCCAACGCCTCCCGAGGCGAAGGCTCTGTCGGAGGAAGACCTCTAGCCTGAGCTGCAAGTGCCTAACCTGAGCTGCAACTGCCGCCCGGGGGTATGACTGCCGCCCATGCTATAAAGGTGCAGAAGGTGCATATAACGGCGCAGGACCAGGCCAGCCATCCCATCGAGGTGCTTTGCTATGACCAGGAATGCCGACGGCGGCCCGGGCTGGCGGGCGCGTAAACGGGCCGCCGCGC
>DATIMB010000197.1:0-3316 GCA_035475875.1 Micrococcaceae bacterium | reverse complement strand
CATTGCGCGGCGGTCACCGTCTGCCTCCCCTCCGGTGGCTCCCCCGCACCAGCCAGGCAACGCGCAAACGGCTACGGCCGCTCAGCTGGATTCGTGGCTCCCCTGCACAATGAAATCCGCACCCGGATACAAAACCGTCTCGTGCCCGTCGTCGAACCGGACGAAATACGGCGGCGCCCCGTCCGCCCCCCGCACCTCGATGATCTCGCCGTGCCGATCGGAAGCCTCCACCGTCTTACCCCGGATGATAATGCGGTCACCCTGGACTGCCTTCATAGCAAACCACCTCCTGCTCCCAGCGTACGACCCAGCGCCCGGACGCGGAACTGCTTCACACGAGGGTTGACGCCTTGGCTGCGCCGTCCCCCACCGCGTTGAGTGTGGACATCTGCCCCATCCGCGGCGGTTTTTCGGGGCATATGTCCACACTCAACGGGCCACGGGTCAGCCGATGGTGGCCGCCGGACGGGTGGCCGCAGGCCGCCGGCCCAGCCGCACGGAGCGGCCGGAGAACCGGCGCTCCAGGTACCGGGCGGCGTGCGAGATCAGCACGTTGGACACCACGTAGACCACGGCGATGATCAGGTATGTCTGGATCAGGTGGTTGGTGTAGGCGGTCAGGTTGTTTGAGGTCTTCATCAGCTCCGGATAGCTGACGGCGTAACCCAGCGTGGTGTCCTTCAGCAGCACCACCAGCTGCGCGACCATGGAAGGCACAATGATCCGGATTGCCTGCGGCAGCACGATGCTGCGGGTGACCTGCCCCGGCCGCAGCCCCACGCTCAGCCCGGCTTCGCTTTGCCCGCGCGGCAGCGCCAGGATGCCGGCGCGGAAAATCTCCGCCATCACCGCAGAGCTGCACAGGCTGATCGGGATGACCAGTTTCCAGAAGATGTCCGGATTGATCCCATACTGCGGCAATCCGCTGACAAAAATGTAGACCACCAGCAGCAGCGGAACGGAGCGGAAGAATTCGATCCAGCCGGTGCACAGCCAGTGCAGCGGCCTGCGCACGGACAGCCGGCCCAGCGCCAGCAGCAACGCCAGCGGCAGGGCGATGACGGCGGAGACCCCTGCGGCCAGGGCGGTGTTGCCCAGGCCGGCCAGCAGGAACAGCAGATAGGGGGCCTGGGTGAATTCGGCCCAGCGGGTCGCGGCCAGTTGGCCTGCCTGGCCAAAGCGCAGGACGACGACGGCGGCCGCGCCGGCGATGGCGAGCAGGCTCAGCCCGGTGGCCAGCCGGATCCACCGGCGGGCGCGGGGTCCGGCGGCGTCGAAAAGCGCGTCCTGGGTGCTCATCGCTGCACCCGCAGCCGGCGTTCCAGCCGGGAACCGAAGCCGCCGGCCAGCAGTGAAATCACCACGTAGGCGAACGCGGCGAGAATATAGGTGGTCAGGCCCAGGGCCGCCTGGTTGTTGATCTCGCTGACCTGCAGGGTCAGATCCTTCACGCCGATCACCCCGGCGAGGGAGGAGCTGAGCAGAATTCCGATGAAGACGTTCACAATCGGCTGCACCACGGTGCGGAAGGCCTGCGGAAACAGCACGTGGCGCAGCACTCCGAAGAACCCCAGCCCGATCGAGCGTCCCGCCTCGACCTGGCCGACGTCGACGGCGTTAACCCCGGTGCGCACCGCCTCGCAGGTGAACGCGCCGCCCAGCAGGATCATCGAGATGGCGGCGCAGCTGAACAGGTCGAAGGTCAGCCCGATGTCCGGCAGCCCGAAGGTGACCAGCACCAGCAGGCTGATCAGGGGAATGTTGACGAACATCTCCACATACAGCCGGCCCACGGCACGCAGCGGCAGGACCGGGCTGACCCGGAAGGCCGCCACGATGGTGCCGACCACCAGCGACCCGCCGAAGGCGACGGCGGTCAGGCGGATGGTCATCCACAATCCGGCCAGCAGGTCGCCAAGATAGGTGGTGAAGAGCTGGTCCACGCAGCCGGCCTCAGACGCCGATGGCCGGCGGCGTGGGCGGCTGTGTGCTCAGGACCTGGCCCACCGTGGCCTTCCACAGGGCGTCCCAGGATCCGTCGCCCTCCATGATCTTCAGCCAGGCGTTCACGAATGCCAGCGCGTCGGTGCCCTTGTGCAGGCCGATGCCGTATTTGTCGCTGCTGCCGAAGGTGTCCCCGACAATCTTGACGTCCTTGTTCTTGGCCGCGTCGGAGAGCAGGATCGACTGGTCGATCACGTAGGCCTCCACCCGGCCCTGCTGGACCGCCGCCAGGCACTTCGGATTGTCGTCGAAGGTCTGGACCTTGGCCTCCGGTGCCTCCTTCTGCAGCAGCGTCACGCCGGTGGAGGCGGTCTGCGTGGCCACGGTCTTGCCGGCCAGGTCCGCCACCGACTTGATGGAGGTATTGTCCGACTTGACCAGGATGGCGGACTTGGACTCGTAGTAGGGGCCGCCGAAGTCCACCTTTTCCTGGCGCTTGGGCGTGATGGAGTAGGTGGCGAAGATGACGTCCACCGAGTTGTTCTGCAGCAGGGTTTCGCGGGTGTCCACCGTGACCTGGGTCAGGTTCTCCTTGGGCTGGCCGATGATGTATTTGGCCAGCAGCTGGGACATGCCCGCGTCGAAGCCGGAGACCTTACCGGTGGCAGGGTCCCTGATCGAGAACAGTGTGGAGGTGTCCGTTCCGCCGCGGACCAGCTGGCCCTTGGCCTTGATCGCCTTGGCCCACGCGCTGGCCTGCACAATGGAATCGCTGGCCACCGCCCCCTTTGCCAGCACGGCGTCGTATGCAGCCTCATCGATGACCGAGCCGCCGGAAGTGCCGCTGGCTCCGGCCGAACCGGACGCCGGCGGCAATGAGGGAGTTCCCCCGCAGCCGGCGAGCGCCCCGGCACCAAGTGCGCCAAGGCCCAAGGCGAGGGCTCCGCGCCGGGTCAGGAAGTGCGATGAATACCGTTCAAGATCTGACATTTGCTGGTCCTCTCGTGATCGGCGGCACCCACCGGGTGCCCGTCCCCAAGTCCAAGTTATGCCCGATTGCGGCCGGGACCGGAGAATTTCAGGCGAAAATCTTTGCGATCGTAACAATCAGCCGGCTGATTATTACGCCAGGCCGCCTCGCTGGCCCGGGATGAGGCGTGCCCTCCGGCCATCCTCCGGTGTCCGTCCCACTCGGGCGCGTCGGTCATTAGCCGTGGATGGGGTCCCACAGGCCGTGCTCCAGGGCGAACAGGGTTGCTCCGACCCGGTTGCTGGCTCCGATTTTGAGGTAGATGTGTTCCACGTGGTTGCGGACGGTCTTCCGTGAGATGACCAGCGCTGAAGCAATCTGCATCGTATTCTGCCCTTGGCA
>DATIMB010000196.1:0-3458 GCA_035475875.1 Micrococcaceae bacterium | reverse complement strand
ACCATGCCTGGTACTTCGCGACGTTCTTCAGGTGGTCCGCATACGTCGCGGCGTACAGCGTCTCCCCCGTATCAAGGTTGACCGTTACCCAGAAGTAGTACGGATTGGCCTGCGGGTGTGCGGCGGCCTCGATGGCCTTCTGCTTGGGCGAACCGATGGGTCCGACCGGCAGGCCCGGACGGGCGAAGGTGTTGTACGGGTTGGACGCATCCTGTTTCTGCGCGTCGGTGATGTTGTAGCTCTTGATCCCCAGGCCGTAGGCCACGGTCGCGTCGGATTCCAACCGGCCGCCGGTTTCCGCGGAAGGGTTATTCAAGCGGTTTTCGATGGCCCCGGAAATCATTCCGTAGTTGGCCTCGTTGCCTTCGAACTCTATGATGCTGGCGATGGTCAGATCCCGATACTGCTCGTCGGGATTGGTGACACCGGCCTGCGTCAGCTCGTCCTTGGTGTTCTGCACCAGTTTGGCCAGGATCTGCTGGGCGGTCATGTCCACGGCAAAGCGGTATTCCCCGGGGGCCAGGTACCCTTCCAGGCTCTTCGCCTGCGCAGGCAGCCCGAAGGCGGCAGGGTTTTTGGCCAGGGTGTCGAACTGATCCTGCGGGATCCCGGTCGATTTGGCCAGCAGGGCGAACACCTCTGGTTGCCTGAGGTTCTGGGCGATCGCGGCGTAGTGGACCCGGTTGGCGTCCGGGCTCAGCAGGGTCGCGACGGCGTCGGAAGCCTTCATCTGAAGTTTCATCTGGAATGAACCGGGCTGGATCAGCGATGTTCCGTTCGCCTTGGTCAGGGCATCCAGGAACGCCCCTTCGCTCTCCACTACGCCCTGCTGGACGAGCTGTGTCGCCACCGAGCGTCCGCTGGAGCCGGGATCCACAGTGAACATGACGCTGCCGTGCCCGGGGCCGGGGTAGTCCTTGGCCGCCTGGGAGCCGAGCAGGGGGCTGACGAGCTGGAACGCGAAGACCGCAACGGCCAGGAAGCCGGCCAGGACCAGGAACAGAACAACGGTACGACGACGGCGGCGCACGCGTTTGGAGGTGGTGCGGATCCGCCGACCGGTGTCTGTGTCCTCGGGAAAAACGGGATGTCCGGCCTCGTCGAACTGCACGGGGTGGTGCGCCTCCGCGTAGTGCCTATCCGCCAGATGGCTGTCCTCGTAGTGCCCGTCTGTGTAGTGCCCGTCTGCGTAGTGCCCGTCTGCGTAGTGCCCGTTGGCCAAATGGCCATTCTCGTTGCGCGCGTCAACGTAGGCGTTAACGTAGGGACCGTCGGCCAGGTGGCTGTCCTCATAGCCGGGGCCCGCAACATCCCCGCCCTCGTGGCGGGCCTCGACGTAGCGGCCGTCGTCGTAATTCCCGCCCCCAACGCGGCCGTCCTCGGACCGGGGGTCGACGTAGTGGCCATCCTCGGATCGGGGGTCGACGTAGTGCCCGTCCTCGTAGCGGCCGTTGCCGGCATGGCCACCGGCAGGGTTTCCATGGTGCTGGCCCCGGCTATAGCCGTCATCGCCGTGCGCATCGGGCTGTTCGCCGGCATGCAGCGGCGCATAGTAGTGTCCGTCGTCGTCGTAGCTGGCCTGCTCCGGCGCCTGGCGCTGCTGCTCGAGGAGGCGGTCCTGCAAGCGCTTAGCCCGCCGCGTGGTGGGCCGGTCCGTGAAGTTATGGCTCACTCGGATCGTCCTTGCCCATCCTGGATCGGGGTGATGATATCTTCCTTACCTCGCATTGGCTGGCGGACGTGCCCCTCCACATCTGCCACGCGGTACCTGACCCGGCTGCCAACCGTGGTCCGAAGGGATTTCTCCATGTCGATGGCGTGCTGGAGGATGCCGGCTGCTGCCACCTGATCAACCACTCTACGATGCTCTCGGCTGCTCATGCCAGCCGCATGGAGCGACTGGTGGGCGCTGACGGTGCTCAGGCGCTCGTCGATCAGCCTGACCGGCGTCTCCATTCCGGCCGCGGCCAGGGCCTCCACCAATAACTGCGCGTAGTCCCGGGCCATCTGCGCGGAAGCCCTTTCCGCGCCCTTGAGCGTGCGCGGCAGGCCGACGAAGATCTCCACCGCGGAACGCTCGGCGGCTTCGCGCACCAGAACCTTGACGTCCGAGTTCTTTTTCGCGTCCCGGCTGAGCGTCCGCACCGGAGTGGCCAGGATACCGTCGGGGTCGCAGGCAGCCAGCCCCACCCGGACGGTCCCCACGTCCACGCCCAGTTTCACCCCACGGGGGAAGTCAGCCTCGGCCACGGTGCGGATCTAGCTCCTGTCTCTGATTGCGGAGGCCACGGCCGTGAGCGCCTCAGGTACCTTGGTGGCGTCCGAGCCGCCGCCCTGCGCCACGTCGTCCTTGCCGCCGCCGCCGCCGCCCAGGATGCCGGCGGCGACCTTGACCAGCATGCCGGCGCGGACTCCGGCGGACCGGGCGGCTTCGTTGGTGGCTACGAGGACCATGGGACGGCCGTTGGCCACGCCGGCCACAGCCACCGTGGCGGCATCGGATCCCAGCCTGTTGCGCAGGTCCAGGGCCAACGCCCTCAGATCGTCGGCACCGCTGATCTGGCCGGCGTCGTGGGCAATGACGCGCACGCCGTTGAGGTCCTGGGCGCTGGACAGGAGGCCGGCCGCGGAGGCGGCCAGCTGCTCCTTGCGGAGCCGGTCCAGCTCCTTTTCCGCCGTGCGCAGCTTGGCCAGCGTCGCCGCGATGCGTTCCTGCAGCTGATTGGACGGCACCTTGAGCATGTCTGTCAGTTCGGTCACCAGCGCGCGCTCGGCGGCCAGGTGGCGGAAGGCGTCCATGCCCACGAACGCCTCAACGCGGCGGTTTCCGGAGCCGACGGACTGCTCTCCGAGCAGCGTGAGGCTGCCGATGAGCGAGGTGTTGGACACATGCGTGCCACCACAGAGCTCACGGGACCAGGCGCCGTCGATCTCCACCACGCGGACCTCGGAGCCGTAGTTCTCGCCGAACAGCGCCATGGCACCGAGCGCCTTGGCCTGTGCCAGCGGCATAACCTTGGTGTCCACCCGGTAGTCGTTCCGGATGGCGATGTTGGAAACTTCCTCAATCTCCGAGCGGGTGGCCGTGCTCAGTCCCTCGCCCCAGGCAAAGTCGAAGCGCAGGTAGCCGGCCTTGTTGAAGGATCCGCGCTGCAGCGCCTCCGGCCCCAGGATCTGGTGCAATGCGGCGTGCACAATATGCGTGCCGGTGTGCGCCTGCTCTGCGGCGTGCCTGCGCTGGCGGTCGACGGCGGCGCGCACCAGGGCGTCGGCTGGCAGTTCGCCTTCGCGGACCACTGCCTTGTGCACACTCAGGCCCTTGACCGGTCGCTGCACGTCCAGGACTTCCGCGACGAAGCCGTCGCCGGTGATCAGGCCCGTATCGGCTGCCTGGCCGCCGGCCTCGGCGTAGAACGGGGTTTCGGCCAGCACAATCTCCACCTGGTCGCCGGCTTCCG
>DATIMB010000195.1:0-5591 GCA_035475875.1 Micrococcaceae bacterium | reverse complement strand
CCATGCAGGTTCTGCGCCGGGCCGAACGACGGCCGCGGCAGGCTGTGCGCCACCATGATGTGGTCCGACACGCTCACCGAAAACATAGGTTCCCCTCCCACTTACCCGGGCCGCCGTCGTCGGACGCCCCGCTTGTACGGTCAACTTTGGGCAGTCAGCTTGGATTCAATCCGGATAGTCAATGACGTGGCACAACGCCGGCAACGCACCGGAAGCAAGCCGCTCCATAGTCCGGGGCAGCTGGGAAAAGGCGCTGGAACCGGTGAGCAGCCGGTCAAAAACCGGGTCCTTCAGCAGCTCCAGGGACAGGGCCAAACGATCCTGCGTGCTGCGCCGCGCTCGTCTGGACTGCGCCACCACGCCCACCTGGCTGGCCCGGATGCTCAGCCGGCGGGCATGGAAAGCGGCCCCGAGGGGAACTTGGACCTGCCGGTCGCCATACCAGGACATCTCGATCAGCTCGCCTTCCCCGCCAAGCAGCTCCAGGCCCCTGGCCAGGCCCTGACCGGAGGCCGAGCAGTGGATCACCAGGTCGCAATTGCCGGCCGCGTCCGCGGGGGAGACGAAGTCCGCGCCCATTGCCTTGGCGATCGGTTCCTTCGACGCATCCGTGTCCACCAGTTGCAGTCGTTCCAGCGGGAACCGGCGCAGCAGCGCCGCCACGGACAGGCCCACCATGCCGGCGCCGACGACGGCGATCCGGTCGCCCAGGCGGGGCCCGGCTTCCCAGAGCGCATTGACCGCTGTTTCAACCGTGCCGGCCAGCACAGCGCGCCGGGCCGGGACGCCGTCGGGCACCGGGGTCAGCGCCTGCGCCGGCACCACGTACCGGTCCTGGTGCGGATACAGGCAAAAAACCGTGTGGCCGGCCAGTTCGGGTGGTCCGGCTTCAACCAGCCCTACCGACAGGTACCCGTACTTCACCGGACCGGGCAGGTCGCCATCCTGGAACGGCGCGCGCATCTGGTCCCGGACCGACGCGGGGACCTGGCCATGGTAGACGAGCGTTTCGCTGCCCCGGCTAATGCCCGAGTGCAGGGTGCGGACCAATGCCTCGCCCTCCGCTGGCGCCCGCAGTTCGCAGCAGCGCAATTCCCCCAGCCCCGGCGCGGTGGTCCAGAAGGCCGTGGCACGTTGCGGGGCTGAGTCCATAGCTGAACCCTACCCACGGGCGCAGCTGGATGGGAACCTTGCGGTTAGCTCGCCGGGCCCGTTTCGTCCGGGGCGGCTATGGCTGCGTCAAGGGCCAGGGCCTGGCGCCGCCGATAGAGCTGGATCCCCATGGCAACAGGAATCGACGCCAGAGCCAGGCCGCGCATCCAGGGCCGGTCGAGGACGTGGCCGGTGGCAGCGTCAAGGGAGGCGCGGCCGGCTCCGCCGATGGTGAAGGAAATGGCGGCGAGGCCCAGCACGGCGGGGTATTCGAGGCCGCCCTGCGTGGCGAAGAAGCCGTTGGGAGCGTGGACGCTGGCCGCTACTCCCATTGTGGTGGCTGCCACTGCTCCAGCGGCGGGGGTGGCCAGCCCCAGGGCCAGGGCGAACCCGGCGCCCGCTTCGCCAAGACCGGCGAGCACCGCGCTGGGTTTGGCGGGCCGAAATCCCATGGCGTGCATCCCCTTGCTGGTGCCCTCGATGCCTCCGCCGCCAAACCAGCCGAAGAGCTTTTGGGATCCGTGGGCAACGAGAACGCTGCCCAATCCGACACGGAAGAGTGTCTTGGATGCGGTGGCGGCGAGGCTGCTGGTGTGGTGACTCATGATGATCTTCCTCCATGTGGTCTGTGTGTAAGCGACAGAACCAGCGTTTCACAGCGGGATGTAAGTTTCCTGTTCAATCGGCAATATCCTGCCGTTCCAACGCTGAGATGACCGAATTAAGCAGCAAAATGGACATTCGGCAAAATATCGCCGGCGGCTGAAGTGTCACCGAAGGTGCCAGGGCGAAACCTGCCGCAGGCCGTCGTCGTCTGATCCGGCGGTAAAATTTTCACCGCGCCCGTTCGTAACGGCGAGACCCTGCAGCCAAGCGGCTAGCCGCCGGCTGATTCCACGCTTGGGCCGGGCAGAGCGCCATCGGGGGAACGGTCAGCAAATTCGAATCGGCGGAGCTGCCCATCTGATTGAAGCTATGAAGGCGATGCGTAGCTCATCGCCTTCAGACACACACCGAAGTCAACCCACCTTATGTGAAACGCGGCGAGTGAAGGCAGTTACCAGAACGTGCCGCCACCCAAGAAGAGAAGCAGGACAACGAGGCCACCTATGACGATTCCGGCGACAGCCGGCCCCTTGTTTGTGACGTTCCTATTGGCTCCGATGATTCCCAGGATCAAGGCTACGATGCCACTTCCGCCGCCCAGGATCAGGCCAATGAAGAATGGCACCCAGACCGTGAAGAGTGCAAAGATTGCCAGAATCAGCGAAAATATTCCAACACCACCGCCGTCAGGTGGGCGGAGGGCTATCGAGCCGATCTGCAGCGGATATTGGCCTGGCAGGGCAGCCGGCGACGGGTTCAGTTGCATGGCCCCGCTCCATCCAATCCCATTCCACCAACCGATTCTGTTTGGATCGCCCGGATCGGGGTACCAACCGGGTGGCATTTGGGGAGCAGGCTGATATGCAGTTGTGGGCGGGTGAATCGCTTCGTTTCCGCTCCAGGCTGCCGGTCCTGATGCAGCCAACGGAGAAGGGCCGGGGGGCTGAAACTGCGATGGAACAGACCGGGGCTCAGGTTGCTCACTCATGTCGCCTCCTAATGTCGTGGCTTACGAGGACCACGAGGCTGATCCCTCTAAGGTTAGCCCCATTGCCTCCAGAGACAATGGGGTGGACGGGGTGGGGTTATGGTCGAGCACATGAACAAGCCTGTAGCACCCATCCGTGTAAATCTCAGGCGAACACGGCCGCGATGGCGACCAGAACCGGAACCGCCAGCACGGTGGTGAGAATAACGGAGTCGCGGGCCAGCACGACGCCGCTGTTGTACCGGCTGGCGAAATTGTAGGTGTTCTGGGCCGAGGGCAGGGCCGCGAGGGTCACCACGGCCAGCAGCGCCGGCCCCTGCAGGGAGAAGATGAACCTGGCGCACAGGAACGCCACCAGCGGCATGATCAGCGACTTCAGCAGCGAGGCGATGATGATGTTCCGTCGGCCGGATCCTGCCTGCAGCGGACGGGAGCCGTGCAACGACATCCCGAATGCCAGCAGCACCAGCGGCACGGCCGCGCCACCCAGCAGGACAAAGGGCTGCAGCACGGCGTCGGGGACCTTGTCTCCGGTCAGGGCGACGACGACGCCCAGCACCGAGGCGATGATCATTGGGTTGCGCAGCGGCTGGCTGAGGATGGATCCGATGGACGCCCGACCCGAGGAGGAGATGTCCAGAATGGTGAGAATGACCGGGGCGAAGACCAGCAATTGGATCAGCAGCACCGGGGCCACGTAGGAGGCGTTGCCCAGGACATAAACGGCCACGGGCAGGCCGATGTTGTTGGCGTTGACGTAGCCGGAGGCCATTGCGCCAATGGCAAGCTCGCCGGTGGAAAGCCGGGTCTTGGAGCCAGTCGCGGCCCGCCCTGGGGTGCGGGTTGCCGGGCCGGCCAGGGCTGCCGCCCGGGTTCCCGAGCGGCGTGGCATGGAAAAGGCTGGCGAAAAACGTGAGGCCAGCTTGGCCAGGACCACGAACAATCCGAACGTCACCACGGCGCTGATCAGTGCGATCTCCACGAAGGAGGAGAAGACCAGGCGCAGGTCCGCCTTCGCCAGCACGGTGAACAGCAGCGCCGGGCTGGTGACGAAAAACGCTATCCGGTTCAGGACGCTCTCGGCGCCGGGTCCTCCAACCGCGGTCCGGCCAGCCACATAGCCCACAAGAATTATGAAGGTGATGATGGCAAAGCCGGTCACTACACCGCTCATCCGCGACTTTCTGTTGGGGTCCGCCACGGATGGTGCAGCTGTGGCTGCAGGACGGTATCAGCCGAATGAGGGCACGAACTCCGGTGGCGGTGACGATATTGGCACTACCGGAAACAATACCGGCAACGCCTGACCCGGCTGAACCCCACCCGTTCAGTGTGGAGATCTGCCCCTAAAACACGGGGCTTAAGGGGCAGATCTCCACACTCAACGGGGTGGGTTGGGGAATCGCGGGCGGCGGGGGAGCGGTTACTCCTCGGGCGGTTCGCCGGTGAGGCCGCGCTGCGCCCGGTCGGCTTCCTCGGAGGCCTCCGGCGGCAGCGGGTCGGTGGCTTCCGGGACGGTGTCCGGGTTGTAGTCCTCCAGCCCGGCGTCGACGCGCTCCTGCTCCGTGGCGGCGGCCAGCGCGTCGTCGTCGAGCCTGTCCGGCATCCCGGCGTGGCCCTTCTTGATCGGCTGCGGCAGGGCGTCGTCGTGAGGCTCGATGACGTCGTCCAGGTTTGGTGCGTTCTCATCGCGTGGCTGGGACATGGCCGTCCTTCTCTCTGCTTGATGCCCGCAAGCGTGACCGCTGCAGACCACTTGCTAAGTATCCTTAGCGTACGTTCCCGACGGCGGCATGCGTCAAGGTGCGGGGATGACCCAGGCGGTGGTGTCCGGCGGGAGCAGGCCACCGGTAACAGGGCCGCTGGAAACGGCCACCTCGCCGTCAGGCAGCCGGACCTCCGTGGTGCCGAAGTTCGTTACCGACTGCCAGTCGCCGGGCCGGACAAAGTGCAGGATCTCGTCGTCGCCCCGGCCCGCCCACTCCAGCTGCTCGGCGGACTGGAGCCGCCGCCGCAGCCGCAGGGCCTGGCGGTAAAGCTCCAGGGTGGAACCGGCGCGCCCATCCTCGGATTCAACCGAGTGCTTCGAAAACCATTCCGGCTGGGGCAGATGCGAACTGTCCGCACCGAAGCCGAACGAGCTTCCCTGACGGAGCCAGGGCAGCGGCACGCGGCAGCCGTCGCGGCCCTTGCGCTGGTGGCCGCTGCGTTCCCAGATGGGATCCTCAACCTTGGAGGTGGGGATGTCCGCCACCTCGAAAAGGCCCAGTTCCTCGCCCTGGTACAGGTAGGCGGAACCTGGCAGGGCCAGCATCAGCAGCGTCGCGGCGCGTGCGCGGCGCAGTCCGGTTTCCCGGTCCTCGACCGGATCCTGGCCATCGCTGAGCAGCCAGCCGGAGTAATCGTGTCCGTGACCCGGCGGCAGGCCGTAGCGGGAGGCGTGCCGGACGACGTCGTGGTTGGAAAGCACCCAGGTGGAGGAGGAGCCGGCCGACTCCACCTCAGTGAGGTTGGTGCGGATGATGGAGCGCCACTGGTCCACGTTCCAGTCCGCGCGCAGCAGATCGAAGTTGAACGCCTGGCCCAGCTCTGTAGGCCGCGCATAGGCGGCGCGGCGCTTGGCCGGGATCCAGGCCTCGGCGACGGCGGTGCGCGGCGGGTCGTACTCATTGAAGACCTTGCGCCATCCCTCGTAGATCTCATGGACCTCATCGCGGTCAAAGAGCGGATCCCTGCCATCCAGCTGGGTCAGGTCGTCCGCCACCGTGGGCTTGCTGCGCAGCGGCTCGGACATGTCCTTGGCCAGCGTATTGGCCACGTCCACGCGGAAGCCGTCCACGCCGCG
>DATIMB010000194.1:0-4958 GCA_035475875.1 Micrococcaceae bacterium | reverse complement strand
CAGCGCGGGGAGCTGTTCGACCCGGCCCGCGTCACCTCCATCCATCCCTGGCACGTGGCCCACGGCGCCAGGTTCGAGGACGTCGGGCAGTGGAAGCGGCCCTGGTACTACCCGCAGCCGGGCGAGGACATGGACGCGGCGGTGCTGCGTGAATGCGCCGCCGTCCGCAGCTCCGTCGGCTACATGGACGCCACCACCCTGGGCAAGATTGAAATCCGCGGCAAGGACGCCGGCGAGTTCCTGAACCGGATCTACACGAACGCGTTCAAGAAGCTCAAGCCCGGTTTTGCCCGCTACGGCGTGATGTGCCTGGCGGACGGGATGATCTTCGACGATGGAGTGACCCTGCGCCTGGACGAGGACCGCTACTTCATGACGACCACCACCGGCGGCGCCGCCAAGGTGCTGGACTGGCTGGAGGAATGGCTGCAGACCGAGTGGCCGGAGCTGGACGTGCACTGCACCTCGGTGACGGAGCAGTGGACCACCATCGCCGTCGTCGGACCCAAATCCCGTGCCGTGCTGGCGAAACTGGCCCCGGAACTGGACCTGGGGAGCGCCGATAACCCGGAGGCGTTCCCGTTCATGACCTTCCGCGAGACTCCGTTGGCCTCCGGGGTGCAGGCACGGATCTGCCGGATCTCCTTCTCCGGAGAACTGGCCTACGAGATCAATGTGCCGGCCTGGTATGGGCTGAACACCTGGGAGGCGGTCACCGCCGCCGGCGCGGAATTCAACATCACCCCGTACGGCACCGAGACCATGCATGTGCTGCGCGCCGAGAAGGGGTATCCGATCGTCGGCCAGGACACGGACGGCACGGTCACTCCGCAGGACGCGGGCATGGAATGGATCGTCTCCAAGGCCAAGGACTTCATCGGCAAACGCTCCTACGCCCGGGCCGATGCCTCGCGCGCAGACCGCAAGCACCTGGTCAGCGTGCTGCCGGTGGACGGATCCATCCGGCTGCCGGAGGGAACCCAGCTGGTGGAAAAGGGCGTGGCCGTCAACCCCGCGTACGGGCCGGTCCCGATGCAGGGCTTTGTCACCTCCAGCTACCACAGCGCCGCGCTGGGCCGGTCCTTCGGACTGGCGCTGATCAAGAACGGACGGAACCGGATCGGCGAGGAGCTGGTGGCCTCCGTGGGCGACACCCTGGTGGACGTCGTCGTAGCAGAAACCGTACTTTTTGATGCCGAAGGGAAGCGCAAAGATGGCTGAGACAGCAGAACGAGCAGATGCAGGAATCCGGGCGCTGCGCCGCAGTCCCGCCGCCCACCTTGCGGAGGACTTTGCACAGGGATCGGTGGCCGGGAGCCGGGGCGTGGCTTTGCGGGAGGTGCCGTTCCTGACCATGGTCGGCCTCCGGGTGGACCCTGCCTCCGCGGCCGGGCAGCGTCTTGGCGCCGTGGTGGGCGGGCTGCCGGCCGGCTGCGGGCAGGTCGGCGGCGCCTCGGACGGGGGACGGGTTGATCGCTCCGGCGTTGATGGCTCCGGCGTTGATGGAGC
The DNA here is from genome assembly GCA_035475875.1 of Micrococcaceae bacterium. Taxonomy (GTDB): domain Bacteria; phylum Actinomycetota; class Actinomycetes; order Actinomycetales; family Micrococcaceae; genus Arthrobacter_M. The sequence goes on along the minus strand of DATIMB010000194.1, from coordinate 3,449 downwards.
CGGGGAGGGCACCGGGACGCTGTGGCTGGGGCCGCAGGAATTCCTGGTGGTGGCCCCGGAGGACGTGTCCGACGACGGCGGCCCCGCGGCTCTGGTTTCGGCGCTGCAGGAGGCCCTTGGCCAGGACGCCGGGCAGGCCGTGGACCTGTCAGCGAACCGGACCACCTTTGAGCTCACCGGACCCAGCGCGCGGGCGGTGCTGGAGAAGAGCTGCTCGCTGGATCTGCATCCGCGCGCGTTCGCTCCGGGAACCGCCTACGTCACCGAGATCGGGCTGATTCCGGCGCTGCTGTGGAAACTGGATGCGGAGACGTTCCGGATCTTCCCGCGCGCCTCATTTGCCGATTTCCTGGGCCGCTGGCTGCTCGACGGGATGCAGGAGTTCAACGCGGTGCAGGTGCCCTGATGGCCCTGAGCGTGCTGGATCTGTTCTCCATCGGCATCGGGCCATCGTCCTCACACACGGTCGGCCCGATGCGCGCGGCGAAACGGTTCACCGACGGGCTGGCCGGCTCCGGCCAGCTCACGGCCACGGTGCGCGTCCAGGCGGAGCTCTTCGGCTCGCTGGGCGCCACCGGCCGCGGCCACGGCTCGGACAAGGCCGTGGTGCTGGGCCTGGCGGGGCAGGAACCGGAAACGGTGGACACCGCCACGGCGGACGACCAGGTGGCCGCGGCCGCACTGGACGCCGAGCTGCTGCTGGGTGGTGTGCACCGGGTGGACTTTAACTTTGGCAAGGACGTGGTGCTGCACCGCCGCAAAGCGCTGCCGGCGCATCCGAACGGGATGACCTTCCGGGCGCTGGACCACGCCGGCGAGGTGCTGCGGGAGCGGACGTATTACTCGGTGGGCGGCGGCTTTGTGGTGGACGAGGATGCCGCCGGGGCGGACCGGATTGTCCAGGACAGCACCGTGCTGCCCTACCCGTTCACCACCGGAGCGGAGCTGCTGGCGCACTGCGCGCGCGAAGACATGTCCATCAGCGACGTGATGCTGGCCAATGAGCTGGTGTGGCGGAGCGAGGCGGAGCTGCGGGCGGAGCTGCTGAACATCTGGTCGGTGATGCGCGAATGCGTGGACAACGGCTGCGCCAGCGAAGGCATCCTGCCCGGCGGCCTGAAGGTCACCCGGCGGGCGCCGGCACTGTTCCGTTCCCTGCAGGCCCCGGAGGATTCCGCGGATGCGCTGCGGGCCATGGAATGGGTGAATCTGTTCGCCCTCGCGGTCAATGAGGAAAACGCCGCCGGCGGGCGCATCGTGACCGCGCCCACCAACGGCGCGGCCGGGATCATTCCGGCGGTGCTGCATTATTACCGCAAGTTTGTCCCCGGTGCCAACGACGACGGCGTGGTCCGGTTCCTGCTCACGGCTGCCGCCGTCGGCATCCTGTTCAAGATCAACGCCTCCATCTCCGGGGCGGAGGTCGGCTGCCAGGGGGAGGTGGGCTCCGCCTGCTCGATGGCGGCTGCCGGCTTGTGTGAACTGTTGGGGGGCACGCCGGTGCAGGTGGAAAACGCAGCCGAGATCGGCATCGAGCACAACCTCGGGCTGACCTGCGACCCGGTGGGCGGACTGGTGCAGATCCCGTGCATCGAACGCAACGCCATTGCCAGCGTCAAGGCCATCAACGCGGCCCGGCTGGCCCGGCACGGCGACGGCAGCCAGAAGGTCTCGCTGGATAAGGCCATCAAAACCATGCGGGAGACCGGCGCGGACATGATGACCAAGTACAAGGAAACTTCGCGCGGCGGCCTGGCCGTCAACGTGATCGAGTGTTAGGCGAACCGATGACCGCAACCCAGACCGAAACGGCACCGAACCCGGCGGGGCAGACCACCGTTGAACATGTCCTCGCGCTGGACTGCCCGGAGGCACCCGGCATCGTGCACGCGGTGTCCGGGTTCCTGCTGGAGCACGGCTGCGACATCATCGATAACAAGCAGTTCGGTGAACGCAGCGACCCCGCGGACAGCCACTTCTTTATGCGGGTCCACTTCACCTCGGATGGCGATGGCGCCACGACCGAGAGGCTGCGGCAGGCCTTCACCCGGGTGGCCGAGCGTTACGGCATGCGATGGCGGCTGGATCCGCACGGAACCCGGAGGCGGGTGCTGATCATGGTCTCCAAGTTCGAGCACTGCCTCAACGACCTGCTCTTCCGGGCCCGCACCGGAGAACTGCCGGTGGACGTCGTCGCCGTCGTCTCCAACCATCCGGACCACCAGCGGCTGGTGGAATGGCACTCCATTCCGTTCGTCCACATCCCGGTCACCGCTGGCACCAAGCCCGCGGCGGAGGCCAGGCTGCTGGAGCTGATCGCGGAACTGGACGTCGAGCTGGTGGTGCTGGCCCGCTATATGCAGGTGCTCAGCGATGACCTGACCCGGCGGCTGGACGGCCGCGCGATCAACATCCACCACTCCTTCCTGCCCAGCTTCAAGGGCGCCAAGCCCTACCACCAGGCCTACGCCCGGGGAGTGAAGACGGTGGGCGCCACCGCGCATTATGTCAATGCCGCGCTGGACGAGGGTCCGATCATCGCCCAGCAGGTGGTGGAGGTGGACCACACCTTCGCCCCGGCGGACCTGGTGGCCGCTGGCCGCGACACCGAATGCAAAGCCTTGAGCAACGCGGTGCGCTGGCATTGCGAGGGCCGCGTGTTCCTGCAGGGGAACCGGACCGTCGTGCTGCGCTAGCTGTACTGCTAGGCACAGGCGGCCTGCTCCGGCCGGGGGCGCCGGCGATGCGTCGGCGCCCCCGCAGTTGACCGGTCCTACCGGGGGAGCAGGATCGGGCGGAAGAAATCGGCCAGCTCTTTGGTCGCGGCCAGCGGCAGGACATTGGCCACGTACTGGTCCGGCCGCACCACCACCACCGCCCCGCCGCGGTCGATGCCGCGGGCTTCGAAGATATCGCGTTCTGGATCCGTCGCGTAGACCTTTTCGTGGTCGACCAACCCGAAAGGGCCGCTTTCGGGCAGAAAGATGCAAGGCACACGGCCAAAATCAACGGCCGTGTAGTCCTGCTGGGCGATCAGCTTCACGTCAAAGACGCTGTCGATGTCCGCGTCCTTCGGGGTGTGTGCCAGGACTGGCGACTCGGGTGAAGTCGCCAGCCAGTCGGCCCAATCCGCCAGGGCCGAGGCCTCGCCCACTGCAGGAGCGTCCGCGAACGCATAGATGCGCCAGCGTCCGTCGGCCCGGTGGTGGTGCCCCAGGTGCACGGGGTTGGCGTCGCCCACCCGCACCACCGGGGCGGATTTGAAGCGCTTGCCGATCGGGAAACCGGTGGCGAGGCCCTGGTGCACCGGTTCGGCGATCAGCATGGAGGGCTGGTACTGCGTCATGAAGCCGGCCGGGAACTCGAACGTACGCACGTAGAAGTCCTCGAGCTCGGACGGATCATCGAGGTCCTCCGGCTTCGTCGCCATCAGGGCCGACCATTGTTTG
>DATIMB010000193.1:0-2892 GCA_035475875.1 Micrococcaceae bacterium | reverse complement strand
GGGGGAACGTACTACCCTTTGACGGTCAAAAAGCACCTGCGGGCCCAGGAGATAGCGCTGGAGAACCGGTTGCCGTGCATCTACCTGGTGGATTCCGGCGGAGCATTCCTGCCCAAGCAGGACGAGGTCTTCCCGGACAAGGAGCACTTCGGCCGGATCTTCTACAACCAGGCCCGGATGTCCGCTGCGAAGATCCCGCAGATCGCCTCCGTGATGGGGTCCTGCACCGCGGGCGGGGCCTATGTGCCGGCGATGAGCGACGAGACGGTGATTGTCCGCAACCAGGGCACGATCTTCCTGGGCGGACCGCCGCTGGTGAAGGCCGCGATCGGCGAAATTGTCACGGCCGAGGAACTGGGCGGCGGGGATGTTCACTCCCGGATTTCCGGCGTTACCGATCACCTGGCCGAGAACGACCAGCACGCGCTGCAGATTGTCCGCGACATCGTCGCCACGCTGCCCCGCCCGCAGGGGCCGGCCTGGGACCTGGAACCGAGTGTTGAACCCGAAGCGGACCCAGCGGAACTGTACGGTGCGGTGCCGACGGACCTGAACACCCCTTACGACGCACGCGAAATCATCGCACGGGTGGTGGACGGCAGCCGGTTCCATGAATTCAAGAAGACCTACGGCACCACCCTGGTCACCGGCTTCGCCCGGTTGCACGGCCATCCGGTGGGCATCGTGGCCAACAACGGGGTGCTGTTCAGTGAATCGGCTCTGAAGGGGGCGCACTTCATTGAACTCTGCGACCAGCGCGGCATCCCGCTGATCTTCCTGCAGAACCTCTCCGGCTTCATGGTGGGCAAGGACTACGAGCAGGGCGGCATCGCCAAGCACGGGGCCAAGATGGTCACCGCGGTGGCCACCGCCCGCGTGCCCAAGCTGACCGTCGTCGTCGGCGGTTCCTTCGGCGCCGGAAACTACTCCATGTGCGGGCGCGCCTACGGCCCGCGCTTCCTGTGGATGTGGCCGGCCAGCCGGATCTCGGTGATGGGCGGCAACCAGGCCTCGTCCGTGCTGGCCACGGTCAAGCGTGAGCAGATCGAGGGCCGCGGCGGCGAATGGACCGCCGCCGAGGAAGAGGAGTTCAAGGCCCCGATCAAGGCCCAGTACGAGGACCAGGGCAGCCCGTACTATTCCACCGCGCGGCTCTGGGACGACGGCGTGATTGACCCCGCGGACACCCGCACCGTGCTGGGCCTGGCCCTGGATGTATGCGCCCAGGCCCCGCTGCCCGACACCTCCTTCGGCCTCTTCCGGATGTGACCAGATGACAACAGCAACCTTCAAAACGGTCCTGGTGGCCAACCGCGGCGAGATCGCCTGCCGCGTCATCGGCACGCTGCGCACCATGGGCATCCGCTCCGTAGCGGTGTACAGCGATGCCGACGCCGATGCCCGGCACGTGCGGATGGCGGACGCGTCGGTGCGGATCGGGCCGGCCGCGGCATCGGAAAGCTACCTCGACATCCCCGCGATCGTGGCCGCGGCGAAGTCCAGCGGCGCCCAGGCGGTGCACCCAGGCTACGGGTTCCTCTCCGAAAACCAGGCCTTCGCCCAGGCGCTGGAAGACGCGGGCATCACCTTCATCGGCCCCGGCGTGCACGCGCTGAACATGATGGGGGACAAGATCCGCTCCAAGAACCATGTGGCGGCCTACGGCGTTCCGGTGGTCCCCGGCATCGCGGAGCCGGGACTGACCGACAGCGACCTGCTGGAGGCGGCCGACGGCGTCGGCTACCCGCTGCTGATCAAGCCCTCCGCCGGGGGTGGCGGCAAGGGCATGCACGTCGTGGAGCGCCGCGAGGACCTCGCCCAGACCCTGGTGACCGCACGCCGGGTGGCAGCCTCCGCCTTCGGCGACGACACCCTGTTTCTGGAACATCTGGTGGCCACGCCCCGGCACATCGAGGTCCAGGTGCTGGCGGACAACCACGGCCACGTGATCCACCTGGGCGAGCGCGAATGCTCGCTGCAGCGCCGGCACCAGAAGGTGATCGAGGAGGCGCCCTCGTCGCTGCTGGATGCGGCCACCCGCGCCCGGATCGGCGAGGCCGCCTGCAACGCCGCGCGCAGCGTGGGCTACAGCGGTGCCGGCACGGTGGAATTCCTGGTCTCGGACAAGGCGCCGGACGAGTTCTTCTTCATGGAGATGAACACCCGACTGCAGGTGGAACACCCCGTCACCGAGATGGTCACCGGGCTGGACCTGGTTCAGTGGCAGGTGCGGATCGCGGCGGGGGAGCCGCTGACCGTTGAGCAGGAGGACGTGCTGCTCAGCGGCCACGCGGTGGAGGCCCGGGTCTACGCGGAGAACCCGGAACGCGGCTTCCTGCCCACGGCGGGCAGGGTGCTGGCGCTCGCCGAGCCCGCCGGTGAGGGCGTCCGGGTGGACTCCTCGCTGCTGCCGGGGCTGGAGATCGCCTCGCATTACGACCCGATGCTGGCCAAGGTGATCGCCTGGGGGGCGGACCGCACGCAGGCCCTGGCCCGGTTGGACCGCGCGCTCGCGGACACCACGGTGCTGGGCCTGGGCACGAACATTGAGTACCTGCGCCTGCTGCTGGCCGACGACGACGTCCAGGCCGGCCGCCTGGACACGACGATGATCGAGCGCAAGATGCCCTCGCTGACCTTCCGGCACGCCGATGACGCGCTGCTGGCGGCGGCGGCCCTGCACCTGCACGCGCAGCGGCTTGGCGCCTCCGGTGCCGGTGCGCCCGGTACGGCCGCAGCCCAGATGTCCGGTCCCTGGCGCTCGGCCAACGGGTGGCGGCTGGGGCAGCGCCGGCCGGTCGGCTACGACTTCGCCCTGGGCGCCTCGGAGACCGCGATGGTGCTGCTGTCAGGCTTTGCGGCCGACGACGGCGGCAGCAGGCTCAGTGCCGA
>DATIMB010000192.1:0-4834 GCA_035475875.1 Micrococcaceae bacterium | reverse complement strand
GATCTCGTCCAGCAGATCGTCAACGCCTTCGGTGGCAGCGGAGGCCTGCGGGCCGGAAGGTGCCGGCGGTGTCTCACTGTCCGGAACATCCACCTCTTCGGTGCGGCCCGAGACGTTCTTTTTCTCCTGAGATGCCATGATCCTCCCCTTCCTACGATCTACCTACCATCATCCTGCCACGCCGAAGCCGGACTGCTCCGATTTCGGCGTTGACGAATTTCCCGGTGCCGTTCCGGCCGCGACACGCTGGCCTTCCGCTGGCATTCCACGACCCGTCCGCTCTGCCGCTACCCCGGCGAATCCAGTAGCTCGGCCAGGAACTCCCCGGCATCGCGGTGCCGGGAAAAGAGCCCGCCGGTCAGCGACCGTGTCCCGCGCAGCGGTTCCCGGGTTGGTACCCGCTGCAGCCGGCGCTGCCCAGGAAGTTCAAAAATCACCGAGTCCCAGCTGGCGCCGACAATGCTCGGACCGAACTGCTGGATGCAGCGGCCACGGAAATAGGCTCGGGTGTCCTCCGGCGGCTGACGCACCGCATGCGCCACAGACTCCTCGCTGACCATGCGCTCCACCCTGCCGCGGCCCAGCAGCCGGTAGTACAGGCCCTTCTCCGGGCGCACATCGGACCACTGCAGGTCAATCAACGCCAAACGGGGATCACCCCAGCCCAGCGAATCCCGGTCCCGGTATTGCTCCAGCAGACCGAGCTTCGCCGCCCACTCCACCTGCCCGGACGCACCCGCAGGGTCCTTGGCCAGCTGGGTCAGCACCTCTTCCCAGCGGCTGAGCACCAAGGGCGTGTGCCCGTCCCCGGAGTCCGGATCCCCGGCCCCGGTGGCTGCCGCGTGCCGCTGTGCAGCCTCCAGATACATCCACTGGATGTCCAGAGCCGTGACCCGACGCCCGTCGACCAGCCGCAGCTCCTGGCCCAGCGAGACGTCATGGCTGACCGCCCGCAGCGCCTCAACCGGCTCGTACACCTCCAGCACCGGGACGGTACCGTGCTCAATCATGTCCAGCACCAACGCCGTCGTACCGAATTTGAGGAAGTTGGAGACCTGGCTGAGGTTCGCATCCCCGATGATCACATGCAGCCGGCGGTATTTGTCCGCCGTGGCGTGCGGCTCATCGCGGGTGTTGATGATGGGCCGCCGGATGGTGGTCTCCAGACCCACCTCCGCCTCGAAAAAGTCCGCCCGCTGGCTCAGCTGGAAGCCCTGCTCCGAACCGTCCTGTCCCAGGCCCACCCGGCCCGCACCGCAGATCAGCTGCCGGGTGACAAAGAACGGCGTCAGCCCGGAAACAATGTGGCCGAAGGGCACCTGGCGCGGCATCAGATAGTTCTCGTGGCTGCCGTAGGAAACAGCCTTGTTGTCCGTATTGTTCTTGTACAGGTTCACATCCGGAAGCCCGGGCGTCCTGGCAATCTGCCGCACCGCTGCCAGCGCCACCGCGTCCCCGGCCGCGTCCCAGAGCACCGCGTCCAGCGGATTGGTCACTTCCGGGCTGGAATACTCCGGATGGGCATGGTCCACGTACAGCCGCGCCCCGTTGCCCAGCACCATATTCATCATCAGCGTGCCCGTTGCTTCGCCGCTGTCCGCGTCCAGCTCGCCTCCCTCCAGGGCAATCTGGGCGGCCGTGAGCTCCGGTGGCTGGTCGGTCAGCTGCGAGGGATGGGCCTGCTGCCGCGGTACGCTCCAGCCCCGCGCGTCCGCCAGCGGATCCTCGTCGGTGTAGTCCCAGCGCGTCTCGCTGCCACCGGCTGCGCGTGCCCCGGTCAGCTGGGCATAGGCGTGCACCACCTGGGTGGACAGCCAGGTCGCGTTGCTGCCCGGGGCCGTCGGCGCATGGATGCCGTACTCGGTCTCCGAACCCATCACCCGGATAGCACTCACAGGTACTGCCCGGTGTTGGACTTCGTCTCGATCGTCTTGCCCGGCTCCTGGCCGGCCTTGCCTTGGACAATGGTGCGGATGTAGGTGATCCGCTCGCCCTTCTTGCCGGAGATCCGTGCCCAGTCATCCGGATTGGTGGTGTTTGGCATGTCCTCGTGCTCGCGGAACTCATCCACGACGGCCCGGAGCAGGTGGTCGATCCGGATGCCCTTGTCCCCGGTGGTCAGCAGGTCCTTGATGGCGTACTTCTTGGCCCGGTCCACCACGTTCTGGATCACGGCGCCGGAGTTGAAGTCCTTGAAGTAGAGCATCTCCGTATCACCGTTGGCGTAGGTGACCTCCAGGTACTCGTTGGATTTCTCCGTGGCGTACATCGCCTCCACGGTCCGCTGGATCATCGCATCCACAGTGGCCTGCAGATCCCCGCCGTTCGCCGCAACGTCGTGGGCGTGGAACGGCAGATCCGCGGTTACGTACTTCGCGAAGATGTCCGCCGCCGCCTCCGCGTCAGGCCGCTGCACCTTGACCTTCACGTCCAGCCGGCCCGGCCGGAGGATGGCGGGGTCGATCATGTCCTCGCGGTTGGAGGCGCCGATGACGATGACGTTGTCCAGCCGCTCCACACCGTCGATCTCGCTGAGCAGCTGCGGCACAATGGTTGTCTCCACGTCCGAGGAGATGCCGGTGCCGCGGGTGCGGAACAACGAATCCATCTCATCGAAGAAGACGACGACGGCGCTTCCGTCTGCAGCTTTCTCACGTGCGCGGGCAAAGATCAGGCGGATCTGGCGCTCGGTCTCCCCCACGTACTTGTCCAGCAGCTCCGGACCCTTGATGTTCAGGAAGAAGCTCTTCATGTCGCGCGATCCGCTGCGCTCGGAGGCACGCGCGGCCAGCGAGTTCGCCACAGCCTTGGCGATCAGCGTCTTCCCGCATCCCGGAGGACCGTAGAGCAGGATGCCTTTCGGTGGCTTCAGTCCGTGCTCCCGGTACAGGTCCGGATGCAGGAAGGGCAGTTCGACGGCGTCGCGGATCTGTTCGATCTGCGGCCCCAGCCCGCCGATGTCCTGGTAGGAGATGTCCGGGACTTCCTCCAGGATCAGGTTTTCCACCTCCGAGCGCGGCACCTTCTCCAGTGCATAGCCGGTCCTGGTGTCCACGGAGACAGCGTCCCCAACCCGCAGCCGGCCGGCCTGCAGCGCCCCGGAGAGGCGGATCACCCGCTCCTCGTCCGCGCGGCCGGTCACCAGCGCCCGGTCCGTCCCGAGCAGTTCCTTGATGGTCACCAGTTCGCCGGTGCGGTCAAAGCCCAGCGCCGCCACCACGGTCAGGGATTCGTTCAGCAGCACCTCCTGGCCCGGGCTGAGCGAGCGGATGTTTACCAGCGGGCTCAGCCCCACCCGCATCTTCCGGCCCGCGTTGAAGATGTCCACACTTTCTTCGGTGTAGGCCACCCCGCTGGATCCCGCTGTCGGCTGGCGGCGCGGATTGATCTGCAGCAGGGTGCCGAAGCTGTAGGGCGCTTGGCCGTCCTTCTCCAGCGCGCTCTTGAGCTTGAGGATCTCGGATTTGGCGGTTTCCAGCATGGTTACCAGCCGCGAGTTGTTCTGCGTTGCCGCGGCAAGCTGCTTGTCCACGTGCCGCAGCTTGTCCCGCAGCACATTCAGCTGCCGTTCCAGGTCCGACGACGGCCGCCCCAGGCCGGTCGGTTCCCCCGGAACCGGCTGTCCTGGTGCCCCGTGCGCCATGGCCTCCTGGCCAGGAGCGCCCGCTCCTGAGGCCGATTCGGCGGAGATGCTGTTTCCCGGGGTGCCGTGTCCTGAGGTGCCCTGGCCTGAGGTGCCGTGTCCCGGCCGTGATCCTGATGCGGGCTCAAACGCCCCTGACTGTCCGAAATCCTGGCTGTTTGCGGAGGTTGGTTCGCTCACGGTCGTCAAGTCCTTCCGGTGGAGGCGTTCTCTCGGTTAGCTCTTCTCTAGACCCTAGTCGCCTTTACCAAAGTTAACGCCAGGCGTCCCCGAAGTGTTTCCAACCGCGCCGGTGGCGCCCGCACCGCCGGTCACACCGGAACTACTGCCGGCGCCCGCACCGCCGGTGGCGTCCGGAGTACCGGCGGCGCCCGGAGTAACGGTGGCGTCCGGAGTACCGGCGGCGCCCCGCTGTACCGTGGAGGAAGCCTCGCGTGCCGCACGCCGCAGCTTCCGGTCCGAGACGGCACGCTCCCCCACCGACTCCGGCGTCCAGGCATTCAGGTCCTCTTCGCTGAATTCAGTCTTGGACGGCCGGCGCTTCGGTGTTAGTCCGACGACGCCGTCGGCCAGCCGGCGCGTAACCATGAGGAAGCCCGTGTGTGCCACCATCCGGTGGTCAGGACGTACCGCCAGCCCCTCCAAATGCCAGCCCCGGACCATCGACTCCCACGCATCGGGCTGGGTGAACCGGCCGTCAGCGCGGATCGCCTCCGCCGTGCGGGAGAGTTGGGTAACGGTGGCAACATAGTTGATCCAGACACCGCCGGGAGCCAGCACGGTGGCTACGGCATCGATGCATTCCCAGGGTGCCAGCATGTCCAGCACCACCCGGTCAATGCTGCCCGGCGCCTCCTGCTCCACGACCTGGTCCTGGAAATCCCCCAGTGAGATCTTCCAGGCCGGGTGCGGGCCGCCGAAAATGGTCTCCACGTTCCCGCGGGCAATATCCGCAAATTCCTCGCGCCGCTCAAAGGAATGCAGATACCCGGCATCGCCTACCGCACGCAGCAGCGAAATCGACAGTGCCCCGGAGCCGACCCCCGCTTCCACAACCCTGGCACCCGGGTAGATGTCGGCCATCGTAATGATCTGGCCGGCATCCTTGGGATAGACCACGGCCGCACCGCGGGGCATGGACAGCACAAAGTCGGACAGCAGCGGACGCAGCGCCTGGTAGAGCTGCCCCAC
>DATIMB010000191.1:0-3773 GCA_035475875.1 Micrococcaceae bacterium | reverse complement strand
GCCTCGCGGGCCTGCGGCCGCTGCTCCACCGCCGTCGCCAGTTCCTCGATCTCGGCCCGCGACAGGAAGGTGAAGACCTTGAGCCGGTCCACCACATCTCCGTCCGCGGTATTCAGCCAGAACTGGTACATGTCGTAGGGGCTGCACATGGCCGCATCAAGCCAAATGGCGTTGCCCTCGCTCTTGCCGAACTTGGTGCCGTCCGCGTTGGTGATCAGCGGGGTACCGATGGCATGGACACTCTTGCCCTCCACCTTGCGGATCAGGTCCGTGCCGCTGGTCAGGTTGCCCCACTGGTCCGAGCCGCCCTGCTGGAGCACGCACCCGTAGCTGCGGTAGAGCTCCAGGAAGTCCATGCCCTGCAGGATCTGGTAGCTGAATTCGGCGTAGCTAATGCCCTCGTCCGAGTTCAGCCGGGAGGCCACAATGTCCTTCTTGATCATGGTGCCGACGCGGTAGTGCTTGCCGATGTCCCGGAGGAAATCAATGGCGCTCATCGGTGCCGTCCAGTCAAGGTTATTGACCATCCGGGCCGCGTTGGTCCCGTCAAAGCTGAGGAAGCGCTGCACCTGGGACTGCAGGTAACCCACCCACTCGGCCACCGTTTCCTTGGTGTTCATGGTCCGCTCGGCGGTGGGGCGCGGGTCCCCGACCAGTCCGGTGGAACCGCCCACCAGGCCCAGCGGTTTATGCCCGGCCAGCTGGAGCCGGCGCATGGTCAGCAGCTGGACCAGATTCCCCAGATGCAGACTGGGCGCGGTCGGATCGAATCCGCAGTAGAAGGTCACCGGGTCTCCGGCGAGCAGCTTCTCCAGCTCCGCCTCGTCGGTGGAGACGTGGACCAGGCCACGCCATTTAAGCTCCTGCCAGATGTTGGCGAAGCTGGGATCATTCTGCTGGGATACGGATTCAGTTTGTTGCAGCACAGATCAAAATTACCAGTACGACGGCGGTCAGGTCGTCTTGCGCCGACGGCGCCGCATCCTGGCGCCGCCGTCTTACGGTTCGATCCCTGCCGGCAGCGGCCCGGAACTGATCAGCCGCAGCCGCTGCGTGGGCCGGGTCATCGACACGTACAGGTCCCCCACCCTGCCACCGGAGCGCTCCAGCAGAGCCGCAGGCTCAAGGATGATGACGCCGTCGAACTCCAGGCCCTTGGCCTCATGCGGATCCATCACCACAATGTCCTGCTCCAGCGAGCCGGCCCCGGAACCTACCCGGTGCCCGTACACCTCCCGGAGCGCGGCAGCGGTGGCGCGGACCTGGCTGTGCTCGGTGATGATGGCGACCAGGCCGCCGTCGACCGCGTCCAGCTCCTCCGGCAGGACGCGCAGCAGCGTCTCCACCGCAGCACCCGGGGCAACATGGTCGATCACCGGGGACCAGCGGCCTTCGCGGACGGCCTTGGGCGCGGACACCACCTGGCCGGCGGCATTGGCCATCCGGACCGCGGCGTCGGCGATCTGGGCGGGCGTGCGGTAATTGACGGTCAGCTCCTCCAGCTGCCAGCGCTCCGCCAGGAACGGTGCCAGCGCCTGCTGCCACGAGGTGGCCCCCGCGGCCGAACTGGTCTGCGCGATGTCCCCGACAATGGTGAAGGACTTCAGCGGGCAGCGCCGGATCAGCAGCCGCCACTGCATCGGCGAAAGCTCCTGCGCCTCGTCCACCACGATGTGCCCGAAGGCCCAGGTCCGGTCCATGACGGCGCGTTCCGCCGCGGTCAGCCGCTCCGCCTGGACCGCGTTGTGCTCGGCCAGATCTTCGGCCGAAAGCATACCGTTGACACCGGAATCCGCCATTGCCTGGTTCATGTTTTCGATCGCCCGCTGTGCATTGGCCAGGTCCCGGCGGTGCTCAGCCTCCCGGGCGGCCTGGTCACGGCCCCCCGCGGCGTCCATTTCGCCCAGCAGCTCCGCCGCCTCATCCAGCAGCGGCACATCGGCCTCGGTCCAGGGCTCATCCGCGCCGCGCAGCAGCAACTGCCGCTCGGCAGCGGTCAGGCCGGGGGCGGCCGCTTCCAGCGCCGCGGGCTTGCTGAAGAGCTCCGCCAGCAGCTTCTCCGGTGTCATCGGCATCCAGGCCAGGTTCAGCGCGATCCGCACGTCCCTGGCCTGCCGGACGTCCTCGGCCAGGTAGCTCCGGTCGGCGGTGTTGCCCGCGCCGGAACCTTCGATGTGCTCGGTCAGCGCCTCGGTCAGCTCGCGCAGCAGGATCTTCACGAACGTCAACCGCGCCTCGTTGTGCGGCTTGCCGGTGGCCCGGGCCTTGTCCCGGGCACGGCGGACCTGCCGCGGCGTGAGCACCAGGGTGGTGCCCTCGACTACGACCTTGCGGTCCTCGGCAGGGATCCGCTGCCGGTTGGCCACGGCGTTGCGGACCACCTCCGCCATGTACAGCCGGCCCTTGATCTCGGCCACCGCGGGATCCTCCTCCGCGGTGGCGGCTATGCCGGGCATCAGCCGCCCGACGCTGGCCATCACCACACCGGTTTCGCCCAGGGAGGGCAGCACCCGTTCGATGTACTTCATGAACGACGACGACGGGCCCACCAGCAGCACGCCGGCAGACTTCAGCCGGTCCCGGTGCGTGTAGAGCAGGTAGGCGGCGCGGTGCAGCGCGACGGCGGTTTTGCCGGTACCGGGGCCGCCCTGGACCACCAGCGCGCCGGCCAGCGGCGCCCGGATGATCCGGTCCTGCTCGGCCTGGATGGTCCCCACGATGTCCGACATGCGGCCGGTGCGCTTGGAGTTCAGCGCCGCCAGCAGCGCGCCCTCGCCCTGCAGCGTGCCCTCTTCGCTGAGCATGGACGGATCCAGCACATCGTCCTCAATCGCCTTGACGTTGCGCCCATTTAGGATCAGGTGGCGGCGGCGGCGCACGCCCTGGCGTTCAAAGGCGGTGGCCTGGTAGAAGGTGCCAGCCTCGGGCGCCCGCCAGTCCACCATCAACTGGCGCAGGTCGTCGGTGGAGAGGCCGATGCGGCCGATGTAGCGCTGCTCGCCGGAGTCCAGGTCAAGCCGGCCGAACACCAAGCGGTCATCGACGGCATTCAGCTGGGCCAGCCGGTCCTCGTAAAGTGAAGCGAAGGCGTCCCGTTCGGAGCGGTTCTGGTGCGACCCGGACGAGGTGCTGCGCCGCACCTGTTCCAACTGGCGCTCCTTTTCCCGGCGCAGTTCATCCAACCGGGCATACAGTCCGGCTACGTAGTCCCGTTCGTGGGCCAGTTCAACATCAAGCATCGCGGCGATCCCTTCGCAAAAGGCAGACCGTCCATTCTACAGCTATTTGTTGCGTGCTTTGGTGAACTATGACACGTGCGGGAATTTCCTGCGCCCTGTTGCTGCCCTGGAGGTTCAGACGCGGACCAGCGAGCGGATCCGGTGGCCGGTCAGGGCCGAGCGGCCGCGCAGTTCCCCCAACTCCAGCACCACTCCGAATCCCGCGACATGGACGCCGGCGCGTTCAAAAAGCCGTGCGGCGGCGGAGAGCGTCCCGCCGGTGGCCAGCACGTCGTCCAGGATCAGCACCCGGCTGCCGGCCGGGACATCGGTCGTATGCAGTTCCAGCGCGGCCTTGCCGTATTCCAACGAGTAGTCCTCCCGGTAGACCTCCCGCGGCAGTTTGCCTGCCTTTCGTACGGTGATAACGCCCGTGCCAGTCGCATATGCCGCCGCTGCTGCCAGCAGGAAACCGCGCGCTTCGACGCCGGCAACGGCGTCGAACTGGCCGGCGAACGGCTCTACCAGCGCGTTGACGACTGCGTGCAGTGCCGG
>DATIMB010000190.1:0-2492 GCA_035475875.1 Micrococcaceae bacterium | reverse complement strand
ACCAGCGGGAGGGACATCACGGCCAGCGGCAGGATGATCGGAATGAACGTCGGCAGCCCGCTGGCCCTGTCATACAGACCGGAGGAAATCTGCCCGGTGGCCACAATGGAACCGGAGGCCAGGATCAGGCCCAGCAGCATGGCGCCCGAGTCGCCCATGAAGATCTTGGCCGGATAAAAGTTGTGCGGCAGGAAGCCGATGCAGATGCCAACCATGATCGCCATCAGCAACGTGGCCAGGTCCGAATAGTTGGGCAGCAGGGCGTTGCGGTGCACCCAGTAGGCGGTGACGAAGAACGCCACCCCGCCGATCGCCGCCACGCCGGCGGCCAAGCCATCGAGCCCGTCAACGAAGTTGATCGCGTTCATGGTCAGGACAATGACGAACACCGTCAGCAGGATCTGCACGAATACGCTGCTGATGTGGATCGGGCCGAACGGCAGGACGGTCAGCCGCGGCCCCCACAGCGCCACCACCAGTCCGGCCAGCACCTGGCCGCCGAGCTTGATGAAACTGTTCAGGTCGACGATGTCATCCACCACGCCCACGGCCATGATTACCGCCGCGCCCGCCAGGATTCCCCACGGCGCGCTGGTATCAGCAAAGATCGCCCGGATCCAGAAGGTCTGCGAGGCAACAACCATCGCCACCACCAGTCCGGCGAACATACCCACTCCGCCCAGCCGGGGCATCATCACGGTGTGCACGTCGCGGTCCCGCAAGGGCGAATAGATGCCATTGCGCACCGCCACCGTCCGCACTACGGGCGTGGCCAGGTAGGCGACGACTGCAGCGAGAAGGGCGACGATAACGTAAATGGACATGTTTTAGGCGGCGATCTTCCGGTCGGGTGGCTTAGAGGACAGCGGTTTCGGTGAACGCGCGGCGGTAGCCCAGTCTACGCACCCGGGTCGGGATCAGCCGGTACACCCCGCGCACGGCGACGTTGCGCAGGAACTGGAGACCGTTGGTGTAGCCGGCCGCGAGCATCCTTTTCTGCAGCGTCAGTTCCGCGCGCAACATGTGCGCCCCTCCCCGCCGGTCGTAGGACCCGGCGCTGACCCGGTACTTGAGCAGCGGCTGCGGGACATTCGCCGTGCGTGCGCCGGCATGGATCATCCGGATCCAGAGCCAGTAGTCCTCCATGTGTGCCAGATCGCCGTAGCCCCCGGCGTCCTGCACCAGCGACTTGCGGTAGACCACGCTCGGGTGGTTGAACGGACTGCGGAAATCCGCGCCGGCCCTGATCTCGCGGTGGGACAGCGGAACATGCCGGGTCGCCAGGACCCGGTTCTCATCCTCGCCGATCTCCGCGATCGCGGAGCCCACGATGTCCGCGCCGGCTTCGATCACCGGAAGCTGGGCGCTGAAGCGCTCCGGCAGGGCGACGTCGTCGGCATCCATCCGCGCCACAATGTCGAAGCGGCAGCTGGCCAGGGCGTGGTCCAGGGCGGCTGCCAGGCCCACCGATTCCTCCAGCCGCAGCACGGTGACCTCCGGCCCACCGGGGGTACCGGACCTGGACTCGGCCTCGGTCAGCACCGCCTCCAGCGCAGCCGGGACGGTCCCGTCCCGGACGATCACCAGCTGGTCCGGCCGGCGCACCTGGTCCCGGGTGACGGAGTCGATGGCACGCCGGAACTTGGCGGCGTCGTCCCCGCTATAGACCGGCAGCAGCACGGAAAACGGCTCGGCCGCGGCCTGCTGGTTCGCGGGAAGGGCGACCCCGGCGGCGCCTGCCTCCAGCTCCGGCAGCTCGTACAGCCCGGCCAGTGCCACCGCATTGGGCCGCGGCGCGTGGCCCAGCCCGGCAAGCAGGCCCCGCCAGCCCGCCGCCAGCACCAGCCGCCGTCGTCGGCTGTTGCGCACCATCCGCACCCAGCGGCGCACTGTGGAGTAGCCGTACAAACAGCGCTCCCACCAGGCGAACGCGTCCGAGCGCAGGTAGCACCAGAGCTTGTTGCGGACCTCGAAGTAGAATCGCTCCCCGATCTCCACGGTGTTCGAATCGAAGACCTTGGTGTGGTGCAGGACCTGCGAATCCTCGCTGAGCAGGGCCAGCCGGTACCGCGCCAGCCGGCCGGTGAATTCGAAGTCGTCGTTCCACAGGAAATAGTCCACCACCGGCAGCCCCACCTCGCGCAGCGCCTGCGCATCGATGAACAGCGAGACGAACGAGGCCGAACGGATGGGCCGGGCGTTGACCTGGTGGGCGCGCCGGACATCCGCTGCGTTGCCGCCGAAGCGCGAACGCATCGTATTCATCGGATGGTTCCGCCCGTCGCTCCAGAGCACCTGGCTGGCCACGAAGGCAGGCCGGTCCCAGGCCGGGAAGGACTCCCAGACCTTGACCGCCGCCGCCAGCGTCTGCGCCTGCGGTTCGGTGTCGTCGTCCATGATCCAGACCAGGTCCGGATCATGGTGGGCCAGTGCCTGGGCCATGCCGACGGCAAAACCGCCCGCCCCACCGGTGTTCTTCTCCAGCGTCACCA
>DATIMB010000189.1:0-1587 GCA_035475875.1 Micrococcaceae bacterium | reverse complement strand
GACTTCGATAAGGTCGTGGTGGCGAACAGCTTCAAGGCACACCAGCTCTTGCACCTGGCCGCGGCGCACGGACGGGGCGACGACGCCAAGGAGGCGCTGCTGTCGGCCCACTTTGAGCACGGCGAGGACATCGGCGATAACAGCTTCCTGGTCCGCACCGGCGTCGCGCTGGGGCTTGACGCGGACGGGATCGCCCAGGCGCTGGAGACGGAAAAATACGCCGACGAGGTCCGGGCGGACTTCGCCGAGGCCCGGGCGCTGGGAATCAGCGGCGTGCCCTTCTTCGTCATCGACCGCAAATACGGCATCTCCGGAGCCCAGCCGGCCGAGCTGTTCAGCCAGGCCCTGAACGAGGCATGGCAGGAAGCGCATCCGCTGGTGATGGTGGGCCAGCCGGCCGGCGTCGGGCAAGGTGCCGGCGGAGGCGCAGGCGCCGCCGAGGATAGTGGCCTCGGCGGCGAGGTTTGCGGCCCGGACGGCTGCACCCCCTAACCGGGCCGCACGCCGACCGGGCCGCACGCCAACCGGGCCGCACGTTGAGTGTGGACATCTGCCCTTAACCACGAGGTTTTAGGGGCAGATCTCCACGCTCAACTGGGGGGTCAGCGCTGCAGGACGGCGACGCCGTAGGGGTCCAGCTTCAGCGTTTCCACGGGATCGTCATCGAAGGTCCGCAGGCTGGCACCCGGTCCCAGGTCCACGGAAACGGGGCCGTCGTGCTGGCTGACCAGCACCACAAACTCGCGGCCGTCGTCGTGCACCAGGGAATCCGCAAAGACCAGTGGGTCCTCCAGTGCCAGGACCGGCTCGACGCCGGCCAGGTCCGCCAGGGCGCGGTAGAGCCGGTGGGTATCTTCCGGATTGACCCGGCCCTGCGCCGAGGCCAGGTACTCCAGCGGGTAGGTGCACAGGACGGTCCGGCCAGCGCCGTGCTGCTTGACGACGACGGCCGGGTTGCCGTGCGCGTCCACGGCGACGACCGTGCCGTCCGTGGCGGTCACCGGCAGGAAGGCGCGGGCATGGACGTTGCCGGCGGCCGTGAGGCGCAGCACCTCCCCGGCCCTGAGCGTGCCGAAATCCTCCGTGAAGGTCAGCTCCACCACGTCATCCTCGATCGGATTGTTCAGCCCGTAGACCAGCTGCCGCTCGACGCCGAAAATCTCCTCCGTGTTGATCCACCACGGACCGCGCTGCGCTTCGGTTTCCCCCACGCAATAGGAGACGTAGATGGTGGCTCCGGCCGCCGCCAGCTGCGGAAGCTGCTGCCAGGACGGGCCGGTGAGGGCCTTGATGGAGGGCAGCAGGTAGAGCGAATACCCCTCCGGCAGGCCGCCGTCCTCCTGCTCGCGGACGACGCCGACGGGCAGATGCGCCTCGTGCGCGGCCACATAGGCCTGCTCCGCGGTCCTGACAATCAACTCCCGTTCGGATTCCTGGGTGAAGGGATAGTCGGCAGCCAGGTAGGAGGTGAGCACCAGCGCCGCGGAGGCGTCGGCGCGTTCCAGCCGGGGCAGGTCGACGGCGGCCAGGGTGTCCGCGAAGGCCTTCAGTTCGCGCAGCGCCGGCTTGGGGTTGCCGGCGGAGTCG
>DATIMB010000188.1:0-1998 GCA_035475875.1 Micrococcaceae bacterium | reverse complement strand
GGTAATCCTGCACTGGCTCGGTACCATGTTCGATCCGGCCCTTGCCGGCTACTGGGGTTCCGATGATGTTGCACAGGGCACGGCGACCTTCCTGGAGCTGATCCGCGGGAACGCGGACAAGGTGGACGGTGTCAAGGTCTCCCTGCTGGACGCCGGCCACGAAGTGGCCTTGCGGGCGGCACTGCCGGCGGGGGTGCGGCTCTACACGGGGGATGACTTCAACTACCCGGAACTGATCGATGGCGACGGCGAGCGGCATTCAGATGCGCTGCTGGGCGTTTTCGCGGCCATTTACCCGGCCGCGTCCGCTGCGCTGCAAAGCTACGACGCCGGGGATCCGCGCGGAGGCCGGGCACTGCTGGATTCAACCCGCGAGCTGGGGTTGCATATCTTCAGTGCGCCGACGTTCTTCTACAAGACAGGAATCGCCTTCCTTTCCTGGCTCAACGGCAGGCAGCCAGGCTTCCAGATGGTGGGCGGCCTGCAATCCGGACGTTCCGTGCCGCACCTGTCCCGGACCTTCGAGCTGGCCGACCAGGCCGGGCTGCTGCTTGATCCCGAACTTGCCGCGGCCCGGATGGCGGCTTTCCTCTCAGTGAACGGAGTTTCATCATGAGCGCAGCGTCCGCGCCTGATCTGGGCCGACTGTCCCTCAATACCGCCACTACCAAGAAATGGACCCTCGAGGAGGCCGTGGCCGGCTGTGTCCGAGCAGGGATTCCGGCCATCGGGCCGTGGCGGGACCGGGTGGCGGAGGTTGGACTGGACCGCGCCGCCAAGCTGATCCGCAACGCGGGATTGCGCGTCTCTTCGCTGTGCCGCGGGGGTTTCCTCACCGCCGCCGATGCTGACGGAAAGGCCGCCGCCCTCGCGGACAACCGTGCCGCGATTCTGGAGGCCGAAGCCCTGGGCACCGGTGAACTGTTCCTCGTCGTCGGCGGCCTCGCTCCGGGCGAGAAGGACATCCTCGCGGCACGGCAGCGGATCGCGGACCGGCTCGGCGAACTGGTGCCCTTCGCCGTCGAGCGCGGCATCCGGCTGGTACTGGAACCGCTGCACCCGATGTATGCCGCGGACCGTGCCCTGATCTCAACCCTGGGACAGGCGCTGGATCTGGCGGCTCCCTACCCGGCCGCCGCCGTCGGCATCGCGGTGGACACCTTCCACGTCTGGTGGGACCCGCAGCTGCGCGAACAGATCGCCAGGGCCGGCCGCGAAGGACGGATCGCCTCCTACCAGGTCTGCGACTTTAACCTGCCGATCGCCGCGGACGCGCTGCTCTCCCGGGGCATGATGGGCGACGGCGTCATTGACTTTGCGACCATCGGCAGCTGGGTGCGGGATGCAGGCTACACCGGGGATATCGAGGTGGAAATCTTCCGCCAGGACATCTGGGACGCAGACGGCGACGAGGTGCTCGCCGTCCTGTCGCAGCGTTATGCGGAGCTGGTGCTGCCGTTCGCCTAGCCTCCATTGCCCGGTCACAATCGGCCGAACCCTTGACCTGGGCGGTTTGCGGCCCCGTATGACCGGCGCAGGTGATCGGCCCAAGGCCCGAAGGGAACCTGCCCAGGGGCTGCTCGGCTGATGACCCGGCGGGCTACAGGTGCCGGCGGTGCCGCAGCCGCGGCGGCCGGAATGCTAGCTGACCCGCGGCCTGGGCCACGATGTGCCATTCTAGGAGCATCAACTCTGGAAGCCTCAGCCCGGCCCATCGATACGGCCGGGGGCCGGCGGCTAATGTGGGAGGCGGCAGCGGTGGCGTATGAGCAGCGGGTGCAGGAACTGCTGGATATGTACGGGGCGCCCGACGCCTGCGCAGCGGAGCTGCTGTGCGACAGGCATCCGGCGGACGCGGTGGCCTTCACCATCGTCCGTCCGGACCTGAGCCACAAGGACCTGCGCTACGGCGAGCTGAAGCGCAGGTCGCAGCGGTTTGCGGCCGCGCTGGCGGACCTGGGGGTCAAGCCGGGAGACGCGGTGGCCACGCTGATGGGC
>DATIMB010000187.1:0-3018 GCA_035475875.1 Micrococcaceae bacterium | reverse complement strand
TGGCGCCCCGGTTCCGCGTTCGGCTACCACGCGCTGACCATGGGCGTCTTTCTGGAGGAACTGTGCCGCCGGGTCAGCGGCCGGCGGCTTCAGGAGGTGTACGACGGGCGGATCCGCCAGCCGTTCGGCATCGACATGTACCTGGGCCTGCCCGAGGCGCAGGAGCACCGTTTCCGGGACGTTCTCTTCGAGAAGGATCCGGCGCAGCCCTTCGTCGATCCGGCGGGGATCCCCGGAATGGCCGCCAACGTGCGGGCCGGGAATCTGCTGGCCATGCCCAATGTGCGTTCCGTGCGGCAGGTGGGCACCTCCAGCGGCGCCGGGGTGGGGTCCGCCGTCGGGCTGGCGAGGCTCTACGCTGCGGCCAGCACCGGCGTCGACGGCCGCGCGCCGTTCCTGAGCGGTGAAACGATCGCGGCCATGAGCCAGGAGCAGGTCTGGGGCATCGACAGGGTGTTCAGCCAGGAAAGCGCCTTCGCCGTCGTCTTCATGAAATCCCATGCGCGAATGGACTTCGGCAGCCAGCAGGCCTTCGGGCACGACGGCGCCAATGCAGCCCTGGGGTTTGCGGATCCAGCCTACGGACTTGGCTTTGGCTACGTGCCCCGGCGGGCGGAGGAAGGCGGGACGCCGGGGAGGGCCATGCGGCTCAGCGCTGCGGTCCGCCAGGCGGTGTTGGCCCTCGGGTAGGCGCCACCTGCCACCTCCTGGTCCGCTGCCGGATAATGGCTGGGCGGCTGCCGGATAATGGGAGGGTGGAAAATGCTGCCGGTCGTGCGGATACGGACAGATGCCCCTGCCTGAGCGGGGAAACCTACGGCGCCTGCTGCGGACCCTTCCACCGCGGCGAAGCGGGCGCTCCGACTGCCGAGGCGCTGATGCGTTCGCGGTACGCGGCCTTCGCGGTCGGCGACGGCGCTTACCTGCTGCGCAGTTGGCATCCTGACACCCGACCGGCCACGCTGGAGCTGGATCCGGCGGTACAGTGGCGGCGGCTGGACATTGTGCGTACAGAACGCGGCGGTCCGCTGGACACCGAGGGTGTGGTGGAATTCCGGGCGCACTACCGCCAGGACGGAACCAGCCATGTGCTCAGCGAGAGCAGCCGCTTTGTCCGCGAGGGCGGCCGCTGGCTGTACCTTGACGGGGCCGAGCGGCCTAAGCTGGCACTATGAGCCAGACGGATGCCAGCACGGAGTTCAGCACCAAGGGCGCCTATGTAACGGGCGCGGAGTTCAACCGGGACACCAACTACATTGAAACCCGGATCACCCGGGACGGCCGGGACGGTTATCCGGTGGAGCCGGGCCGGTACCGGCTGGTGGTGGCGAGGGCCTGCCCGTGGGCCCACCGCTCCACCATCGTCCGCCGGCTGCTGGGTCTGGAGGAGGCCATTTCCATCGGCGTCTGCGGACCCACCCACGATTCGCGCTCCTGGACGTTCGACCTTGATCCGGGCGGACGGGATCCGGTGCTGGGAATCGAACGGCTCCAGGAGGCGTACTTCAAACGTTTCCCGGACTACCCCCGCGGCATCACCGTTCCCGCCGTCGTCGACATCCCAAGCGGTGCCGTGGTGACGAACAATTTCCCGCAGATCACCCTGGACTTCTCCACTGAATGGGTAGATTTCCACCGCGACGGCGCGCCGGAGCTCTATCCGGAAGCGCTGCGCGAGGAGATCGACACGGTGAACAAGCGCGTCTTCACCGAGGTGAATAACGGCGTGTACCGGTGCGGGTTCGCCGGGTCCCAGGAGGCCTACGACGCGGCCTACGACAGGCTGTTCACGGCACTTGACTGGCTGGAGGAACGGCTCTCCGGCCAGCGGTACCTGGTGGGGGACACCATCACGGAGGCCGACGTCCGGCTGTTCACCACGCTGGTGCGCTTCGACGCCGTGTACCACGGCCACTTCAAGTGCAACCGCTCGAAGCTGACGGAGATGCCGGCGCTGTGGGCCTACGCCCGGGATCTGTTCCAGACACCGGGGTTCGGCGACACGGTGGACTTCGAGCAGATCAAGAAGCACTACTACATTGTGCATACGGACATCAATCCGACCCAGATAGTGCCCAAGGGGCCTGACACCAGCAACTGGCGGACTGAGCATGGCCGGGAGGCCCTGGGCGGACGGCCCTTTGGGGACGGGACGCCGCCGACCCGTCCGGTGGATGCCTAGGAGGGCCTTTCACGGGTCACGGTTAGGCGCCGTGGCCGGCCTGAAGGCCGTTGACCTCTGAGAAGAACAGGGCCGCAGCATGCTCCTGCGTATGGACCTCAATCGGTTCCAGTACGAAACCGACGTGGTCGCCAAGATCGATCTGCTGGCACACCGTTGCTGCCATCCACGCAGCGCAGCCGTCCAGGATCGGCACTCCCTGCGGGCCGGACCGCCACTTGCAGAGCTCGAATTTGTCCAGCTCATCACCGGTGGTTTCACCGAAGAGCCGGGCCAACTCGCGCTGAGCAGACCCGAGGACGTGGAGACCCAGAACTGAAGCGGTCCGCGCCAGAGCATAGGTGTGGTTGGCCTTGGAGATGCAGACGAGCAGGCGGAAGGGGTCGATGCTGCACTGGGTGGCGAAACCGACCAGGCACCCGGATCGCGCGACGACCTGCCCGTCCGCCCCCTGCTGTCCGTCCGCCCCCTGTTTCGCGTCCGGCCCCGGCCGTCCGTCCGCCCCCTGAACTGTCGCGCCGACAGTGACGATAAACATCGGATAGTCCAAGGTGGACACGAATGCGTCGGTTTCTTCGGAGCCCACGCTGGCACCTTCCTGCAACCTGTAATGCTCCCATCCTAGGGTTCCTCCTGGCCCGCACCACCCGGCACATCGCGTCTGGGCCACAGTGCCCATCCCGGCCGGGAGTTGGTGGAATACTGGCCGGGTGAGCGAAACGAAGTGGCTGAATCCGGCCGAACGCAGGGCCTGGCTAGCGCTGCTGGCCACCGCCACCATGCTGCCCGGGGCCGTGGAGGCGCCGCTCCAGCGGGCGGCAAAGTTTTCGCTCTTC
>DATIMB010000186.1:0-1797 GCA_035475875.1 Micrococcaceae bacterium | reverse complement strand
CTCGAACTGATCCTGCAGTGCGACCCAGTTGACCAAGGCGCCCAGGTAATTGCCCAGATGCAGGGAGCCGCTGGAGGGCTGCATGCCGGAAACGATGCGCTGGCGCGTTGCTGTCATGGGTTCAATACTCTCAGTCTTGTCAGGCCGGTGTCAGATCAGTCTGGTGACTTGTCGGTTTGCTGATGTAACAGCTGTCTGATTCATCAGTTTGCCGACTCATCATTCCGGCGTCTGACCGGTCCGGTCTTAGTTCGGTGATTCAGTTCAGGTCGGCGCTGGGCCTGGCGGCGAGCGCCGACACGGCGTAGTCCACCACCAGCGGCGCGTGGTCGGAGAAGCGGGTGTCCCAGCTGGGGGCGCGGTCGACGACGGCGGCTGCGGCTGCCGCTGCCAGCTCAGGGGTGGCGAGGTGGTAGTCAATGCGCCAGCCGGAGTCGTTGTCGAAGGCCTGGCCGCGCCAGGACCACCAGGTGTAGGGCCCATCCACCTCGCCTGCCAGGCCGCGGTGGACATCCCGCCAGCCGATCTCCTCGCCGAAGAACCGGTCAAAATAGGCCCGCTCGTCCGGCAGGAAGCCTGCGCGCTTCACGTTGCCCTTCCAGTTCTTGATGTCCAGGATGGTGTGGCCAACGTTCAGGTCCCCCACCACCAGGGCGTGGTCGCTCTCCCGGCGCAGCTGCGGCAGCCGGTTGCTCATCACGTCCAGGAAACGGTATTTGTCCACCTGCTTGTCGCTGTCCACCTCCCCGGAATGGACGTAGGCGCTGGCGACGGTGAGGCGTGCATCCTGCCCTGTTCCGTCCGAGAGCACAAAATCGGCCTCCACCCAGCGGCCGGCGGTGGCAAAATATTCATCGCCGATCCCGACCCGGGTGGCCACCGGCTCCAGGCCCCGCCGGGAGGCGATGGCGACGCCGGCCCGGCCCTTGGCCTCGGCCTCGGCGTGCAGGACGTGCCATTCTTCGCCCAGGTATTCCTGTACGACGGCGTCGGGCGCCCTGACCTCCTGCAGGCAAAGGATGTCCACGCCGCGCGGGGCCAACCACTCGGCCATGCCACGCTTATAGGCGGCACGAATGCCGTTCACATTAACGCTGGCGATGCGCAGGTGACCCTCGGATACCGTCTTGGTTGATGCCATGCTCACTCGTTCCACTTTACCGGGCGCCGGCACCTGCTCCGACGACGGCGCAGCGCAGCCGATGCACCTTGGCCCGGGTTCCCGCTAGCCAATGATGACGCCGGTGACCGGGCCGCCGTCGTCCCGACCCGGAACGTCCGGACCCGCCTCGGTGCCGCCGCCCTCCGGTCGGACCATGCCCCGTCCGTTATGCGCCGTGATGCGGATGGTCTCCAGGGCCCGCTCCAGCGTCCCGCTTCCGGCCGCCTCCCCCGCGGCGAGGGCTTCCTCGATCACCCGGGCCTGCACCTCAATGATCTTGAAACTGTGGTCGATCTTCAGGTCGCGGATGCCGGCAGAGCCGTCGTCGACCAGCTGCGTCCCGCCGCTTCGGCCACCGCCTGAGCCGCTGCCGCCGGCCCTGGCCAGGTGTGCCTGCGCCTGGCGCACCTGGTCGGCGCCGAAACGCGCGGCCTTGTGCACGCCGATGTAGACGAAAGTGGCCAGCGCCAGCCAGCCGAACGCGACGGCCGCAATGATCCAGCCGAGCACATCGTTGCCGTTCGCGGCGACAACCAGCGCCACCAGGAACACCAGCGCGAGCACAATGGGACCGACGGCGGCCCAGCGGCCGGGACGGCGGGAGGACTTGCTGTCGGTGCCAAGGGAGTACATAC
>DATIMB010000185.1:0-3961 GCA_035475875.1 Micrococcaceae bacterium | reverse complement strand
GTGGATTTCGTGCAGACAAGCCAAGCGAAGGTGACGTATCGTCGAATCATGCTGGCACGGCTGCAGTGCTGCGGACCTAAGGAGAAGTTCCGATGGAAAAACTGTCCCTGACCGCGCTGGCGCGTGAGCAGACGGAACTGGCACGGACCGCGGCGGCCGGCCGGAGCGCGCGCACCGTGTACGGCGGCCATGAGCATGTGCTGCGGCAGACGCTGGTTTCGCTTTCTGCCGGGCAGCGCATGGATGAGCACGAGAATCCGGGCGAGGCAACCATCTTCGTGATGCACGGCCGTGTGCGACTGCTCTCCGGCGAATCGAGCTGGGACGGTATGACGGGAGACTTGCTCATTGTTCCGCAGGCCCGCCATGCCCTGGAAGCCCTGGAAACGGCGGTGGTATTGCTCACGGTGGCCAAGCTGAGGTGAGCGGACCGGGTCTTGGCTCCGGGCCAACGCCCGGGCCGGGAGAAGCGAACGGACTGCCGGATCCGCAGGGGCTTCCTCTGGATGTCTACCAGACGGACCGGGGCCTATGGAACCCGGACTACGGCGAACTGGACCTGCCCCAGGGGTGGGAGTTGCTGGCCGCCGGAGACGCCTTCCTTACCCGGACCGTCAAGGCCGCAGGGGCGTTCTGGACGGCGTGGAGCCCGCGCGGCAGAAACCGGCCGCACCGGCGCAGGCTGGGTCTATACGCCCCGGTCGAAGCCATCGCCAAAGCAGAAGCCGCCGCTGCACGGACCTCCGCCAGCCGGGAGCACCAGCGCGAGGTGGGTGCGCGGCAACGGGAGCGCGCCGAGGCGCGGTACCGGGACGAGCTTGCAACCGCCATCGTGGAGTTCCTCGCCTTTGCTCCGGCCCACCGGGTTTTGGCAGAGGGCATCGCGCAGGGCGCGGCGGCCCTTGCCAGCCAGGTGGGCAGCGGCCGTGTCGGCCGTGCCCGAACGCTTTCCCTGCCGGAGCGCGCCGCGCTGGCAGCCCGTGCCAGGATACGGCATCACCATACCGATTATGAGGATCATCTGATGGCTGTCCTGTACGGCGACGGGCTGGAGCAGGGCGACGTGCCGGATGCCGGCCTTTTCGATGGGGTTGCTGGGGATGCGCAGGATGTGAAACGGGAGGCCCATCGGGCAGTCGACGACTTCCTTGCCGAGCACCGTGCCTGCTGACGCTGGAATGCTGCCCACGAGAACTCTCCGCTGGAACTGCCGGTTAGAACAGGGTCGGTTCCCTGACTTCGTTCAGTTGCGTCCGGCCGCCGGCGGGAAGGGCCTCCGCGGGCAGGCTGCCCTCCGGATAGTTCCCCTCATCCGTTCGGGCATTGTGGCTGAAGCCGGCCGTTCCGGCGAAACCGTGCCGCCGCTTGAAATAGCCGACCCGCCCGGCGAGCCACTGCCGGTAGTCCTTATCCGCGTAGGAACCGGTCGCATACAGCCGGCGGTACTTGCCCACCAGGGCCGGGTGCTCCCGGGCCAGCCACTGCATGAACCATTCCCGCGTGCCCGGGCGCAGGTAGAGCGCGCCGGCGCTGACACCGGTGGCCCCGGCCCGGGACAGGGCGCCGAACAGCGACTCAAGGGCCTCGTCACTGTCCGTGAGCCAGGGAATGATAGGCATGGCCATCACTCCGCAGGGCAATCCTGCTTCCCTGAGCCGGCTGACCAGTGCCAGTCTCGCTTTCGGGGTTGGCGTGCCCGGTTCTATGGCCCGGGCCAGGGTCTCGTCGGTGAGGGCCAGCGAGATGCCCATCCCGACCGGGACCTGGGTGGCAGCGACCGCCAGCTGCGGGATGTCCCGGCCCAGCAGCGTCCCTTTGGTGAGGATGGAGAAGGGTGTTCCGGAGTCAGCGAGGGCGCCGATGATGCCGGGCATCAGTTTGTAGCGTCCCTCGGCCCGCTGGTAGGGGTCGGTGTTGGTGCCGAGTGCGACGTGGTAGTGGCCCCAGCTTGGTCTGGCCAGCTCGCGGCGCAGCACCTCGCCGGCGTTGATCTTAACCACCACCTGGCTGTCGAAGTCCATCCCTGCGTCAAAATCCAGATAGGTGTGGGTCTTGCGGGCAAAGCAGTACACGCAGGCGTGGGAACAGCCGCGGTACGGGTTGATGGTCCAGTTGAAGGGCATCTTGGATCCGGCGGGAACCTTGTTCAGCACCGACTTGGAGAGGACTTCGTGGAAAGTGATGCCGGCGAACTCCGGTGTGGATACGGACCGGACCAGACCCAGGAGGGGCAGCAGGGGCGCGTTCGACGGGGGTCCGGCCTGCTCGGTGGGTTTCAGTTCCTGGTTCTCCCAACGCATACAACCATTCGAACACATATTCTATTTTTGGACAAGACCCTGTCGGAACCGGCCTCTGGACAGGGGCGTTAACCTTGGAACAACGCCTCCGGCCGCAACGCCGCGCCGGAGCGTTCCTGCAGCCGAGCAAAGGAGCCCGCGATGTCCAACCTGGCCACCATTCTGAGCGAGTCAGCCACCTCAAATCCCGACGGAACCGCCATCAAGATGGACGATGTCGAGCTGAGCTATTCTGCGCTGGAGCGGCTCAGCAAGCAGGTTGCGGGGCTGCTGATGGCGCACGGGGTGCAGCCCGGGGACCGCGTTGCCCTGATCAGCCCCAACCTGCCGCAGATGCCCGCGATCTACTACGGCGTCCTGCGCTTCGGAGCTGTCGTGGTGCCGCTGAATCCGCTGCTGAAGGCCCGCGAGGTGGAATACCACCTCAGCAACGCCGGTGCCCGGCTGGCCTTCGCCTGGGCCGGTGTGCTGGCGGAGGTCGAGCCCGGCGCACAGGCGGCCGGAACCGACGTCATCGCGGTAGACGCCACGTTGATGCAGACGCTGGCGGCAACCAAACCGCTGGAAGGGATTGCCGAGGCAGCTCCGGAGGACACCGCCGTCATCCTTTACACCTCGGGCACCACCGGGCGGCCGAAGGGGGCCGAGCTGACGCACCAGAATATGCTCAGCAACGCCCAGGTTTCCTGCGAGCTGTTTTCCATTGGCAAGGATGATGTGCTGTTCGGAGGCCTGCCGTTCTTCCACATCTTCGGCCAGACGTGCGCGCTGAACGCCAGTGTGATGAGCGGGGCAATGCTGACCATCCTGCCGAAGTTCGATCCGGTCCGGGCGCTGGAGGTCCTGCAGCGGGACCGGGTGACCATCTTTGCCGGCGTGCCGACCATGTACATAGCGCTGCTGCGCACCCTGGCCGCCGCAGGAAACAGGGACAAGTATGACGTCAGCAGTCTGCGCCTGGCGGCATCCGGGGGATCGGCCATGCCGTTGGAGATCCTGCACGAGTTCGAGAAACTCTTCGACGCCACCCTGCTGGAGGGCTACGGCTTGTCCGAGACCTCCCCGGTGGTCTGCTTCAACCAGCGGGACGGGATCCGCAAGCCGGGCTCCATCGGCACCGAGGTCAGGGGTGCCCAGCTGCGGGTGCTGGATGAGGCCGGCAACGACGTCCCGCCCGGAGAGGTGGGGGAGCTGGCGGTGGCCGGTGGCTATGTCATGAAAGGCTACTGGCGGAACCCGGAGGCGACCGCAGAGGCCATTCCGGACGGCTGGTTCCGGACCGGGGACCTGGCCCGGATGGATGAGGACAAGGTCTTTTTCATCGTCGACCGCAAAAAGGACATGATCCTGCGCGGGGGCTACAACGTCTATCCGCGCGAGGTGGAGGAAGTCCTCTACGAGCACCCCGCCGTGGCCGAGGCCGCCGTCGTCGGGCGCCCCGACGAACTGAACGGCGAAGAGGTCATCGCCGTCGTCGCGCTCAAGGACGGCGCGGAGGGGGCGGAGGACCCACAGGCGCTGGCCGAAGGAATCCGGGAATTCGTGAAGGAGCGCATCGCCGCCTACAAATATCCGCGCCGGGTGGTAATTGTGGATGCACTGCCCAAGGGGCCCACAGGGAAGATCCTCAAGCGCGAAATCGAGGTTTAGGAATCGAGGTG
>DATIMB010000184.1:0-1649 GCA_035475875.1 Micrococcaceae bacterium | reverse complement strand
GCTCAGCCGCGCAGGTCCTTCCCCTTCGTCTCCGGCAGCGTCAGCACCACCAGGGTGGAAATCGTCAGCAGCACAATCGCGTAGATGGGGAACGCCGTCGAGGGCCCAAAGGAGGTCGCCATCCAGGCCTGCAGGTAGGGTGCGGTCCCGCCGAAGAGCGCAATGCAGATGGAGTAGGGGACGCCCACGCCGATGGCGCGGATCCGGGTGGGAAAGAGCTCCGCGTAGACGGCCGGACCGATCGCGGAGAACGCGGCCATCACGAAGAGCATGATGCACAGGGTCAGTCCCAGCTGCCAGGCGGAGTCCTTCAGGATGGCGTTCATCGGGAAGAACAGCGCGGCGCTGCCGATGGTGGTGAAGAGCATCACCGGCTTGCGGCCGATCCTGTCCGAGAGCCAGCCCCAGAACGGCAGCGCCGCCATGAACACCAGATTGCCCACCACTCCTGCCCACAGCGCCTGGCCGCGGTCGATGTGCAGCACGCTGGTGGCGTAGGCGGGGGCGTTGACGGCCCAGGCGTAATAGGCAACTGTCATGCCCAGTGTCATGCCGATGACCTGGCCGGCGGCCTTGCGGTGCTTGAAGATCTGCGGCCAGAGCGGCTGCCGGGGCGCCTTGTCCGCGGTGAAAACCTCCGACTCCTCCATTCCGCGGCGCATGTACAGTGCGAACACGCCCAGCGCGGCACCCACTAGGAACGGGATCCGCCAGCCGTAGGCGTCCATCGCGGCCTTCGACAGCGTCGAATTGAGCACGGCGCCCAGCAGCAGCCCGGCCAGGATGCCACAGGTGCCGGAGACATAGATCCAGCTGGACCACAGTCCCCGGCGTTCGCTGGGTGCGGCCTCGGACAGGTACGTCTGGGCGGAGGGCATCTCGCCGCCGTGGGCCAGGCCCTGGATCAGCCGCGCCGCCAGCAGCATCAGCGAAGACACGACGCCTGCGGTGCCGAAACCCGGCGTCAGGGCAATCATCAGGGATCCGCCGGAGGCCAGCCCGACGGAGAGCATCAGGGAGAATTTTCGTCCCTTCCGGTCTGCGATCCAGCCGAAAAGGAAGCCGCCGAAGGGCCGAGCCACGAAACCGACGGCGAAGATGGCCAGCGTCGCCAGCACTGCCGACGCCGGGTTCTTGTTGTCGAACAGTTGGGCGGCGATGAACACGGTGAAGGCGGCGTAGACGTTCCAGTCATACCATTCCAGCGCATTGCCGATGCCGGTGCCGATCAGCGTGCGACGGCGTGACTGGGCCTTGGCGGGGATGGTGGGCGGAGTGCCGGGAGACTGGGCCGGAGCCGTCGTCGCCGGCCCGGGAGCCGCCGTCGCCGGCCCGGGAGCCGTCGTCGTCGTCGTCGTTCCTGTTGGGCCGGGCGCCATTGTCATCGTGCTACCTTCCCGGCCACAGCGGCGGCAGAGGAAACCTGGGCAAGCTGCCGGAGGCGGCTGGCACCCAGATGGGCGTAGAGTGCCGTCCCGTCTGCCAGCACCCCGTCGTCGAAGGTGGCATAGGGGGAGTGGTTGAAGGCGGTGGAGGCATGGTCGGCGGCGGGGGCCACGGCGCTCAGGCCGATGAAGGAGCCGGGCACCTCATTCAGGACCCGGGAGAAGTCCTCGGAGCCGCTCATCGGGCTGGCCCAGCGGCTGTGG